>NZ_JBHJQP010000080.1:0-33419 GCF_042262625.1 Streptomyces sp. NPDC056347
CCCTCGTGCAGACCGACCCGGACGTCGACACCCGAGTCACGCAGCGACAACGCGTGCGCGTGCCCCTGGCTCCCGTAACCGATGACCGCGACCTTACGGCCCTGGATGATGGACAGATCGGCGTCGTCGTCGTAGAACAGCTCGGCGGACATGGTGGTTCTCCTTGATTCCTGGAACGTGAACGTGAGGGTGTGCGGACGGGGCCGTGCGGTTGTCAGGCGCTCTGCGCCTCGGCGGTGACCGGGGCGGTCGTGGGGGTCAGTCGGATCGGGCGGGGCTCGAGGACGGAGCGGTCGGCCAGCGCCCGGGAGCCGCGGCCGATCGCGATGGCGCCGGACTGGACGAGTTCCTTGATGCCGAAGCCCGCGAGCATCCGGAGCATCGCGTCGAGCTTTTCGGCGGAGCCGGTCGCTTCGAGGGTGACGGCGTCGGGCGAGACGTCGACGGTTCTGGCCCGGAAGAGTTCGCCGATCTGGATGACCTGGGCCCGGGTGCCGTTTCCGGCGCTCACCTTCACCAGGACCAGTTCGCGCTGGACGGCGGCGTCCGCCTCGAGCTCGACGATCTTCAGGACGTTGACCAGCTTGTTGAGCTGCTTGGTCACCTGTTCCAGGGCCAGTTGGTGATCGACGCGGACGACGACGGTGATCCTGGAGAGTTCGGGGTGCTCGGTGGTGCCGACCGCGAGCGAGTCGATGTTGAAGCCGCGGCGCGAGAACAGGGCGGCCACCCGGGCGAGGATGCCGGGGGTGTCCTCGACCAGGACGGAGAGCGTGTGCTGGGACATGTCGGAGGGTCCTCTCAGTCGTCCGCGAAGTCGCCGAAGTCGGGGCGTACGTCACGTGCGGCCATGATGTTGTCGTTGGAGGTACCGGCCGGGACCATCGGCCACACCATCGCGTCCTGGTGGACGATGAAGTCCACGACGACGGGGCGGTCGTTGATCGCGTTGGCCTTGTCGATGATCGCGTCGAGTTCCAGGGGGCTCTCGCAGCGCAGGCCCACACAGCCCATCGCCTCGGAGAGCTGTACGAAGTCCGGGACCCGGGTGCCCCGGTTGGTCGCGGAGCCCACGCCCCGGGCCGAGCCGGTGTCGGCGTTGGTGGTGCCGTCGTGCAGCACGGTGTTGGAGAACCGTGCTCCGTAGAAGAGGTTCTGCCACTGGCGGACCATCCCGAGGGCGCCGTTGTTGATGACCGCGATCTTGATCGGGATGTTGTTGAGCGCGCAGGTGGTGAGTTCCTGGTTGGTCATCTGGAAGCAGCCGTCGCCGTCGATCGCCCAGACCGTACGCCCGGGCATGCCGGCCTTGGCACCCATCGCGGCGGGGACCGCGTACCCCATCGTCCCGGCACCGCCCGAGTTGAACCAGGTGCCCGGCTCCTCGTGCGGGAGGAACTGCGCCGCCCACATCTGGTGCTGGCCCACACCGGAGGCGAACAGGGTTCCCGCCGGGGCGAGGAGCCCGATCCGCTCGATGACCTGCTGCGGGGAGAGCAGCGCGGGGTCGGCGGGGAGGTCGTAGCCGCGCGGGTACGTGGACCGCCAGTGGTCCAGCTCCCGCCACCAGGCGGTGCAGTCGGCGACGCGGCCCTCCTCGCGTTCGGCCCGCACGGCGTCGGTGAGGGCGCCCAGGACCTCGCGGGCGTCGCCGACGATGGGGACGTCGGCGAGGCGGTTCTTGGAGATCTCCGCCGGGTCGATGTCGGCGTGGACGACCTTGGCGTACGGGGCGAAGCTGTCCAGCCTGCCGGTGACCCGGTCGTCGAAGCGGGCTCCGAGGGCCACGATCAGGTCGGCCTTCTGGAGCGCGGCGACCGCCGCGACGTCGCCGTGCATGCCGGGCATGCCCACGTGCTGGGGGTGGCTGCCGGGGAAGGCGCCCAGGGCCATCAGCGTGGTGACCACGGGGGCTCCGGTCAGTTCGGCGAGGGCGCGCAGTTCGGCCGTGGCCCGCGCCTTGAGCACCCCGCCGCCGACGTAGAGGACCGGGCGGCTCGACGTGCCGATGAGCCGGGCGGCCTCGCGGATCTGCTTGGCGTGCGGTTTGGTGACCGGGCGGTAGCCGGGCAGTTCGGTGGCGGTGGGCCAGCTGAAGGTGGTGCTCGCCTGGAGGGCGTCCTTGGTGATGTCGATGAGCACCGGGCCGGGGCGGCCGGTGGCGGCGATCCGGAAGGCCTCGGCGACGGTTCTCGGGATGTCGTCCGCGTTGGTGACCAGGAAGTTGTGCTTGGTGACCGGCATGGTGATGCCGACGATGTCCGCTTCCTGGAAGGCGTCCGTGCCGATCGACTTCGAGGAGACCTGGCCGGTGATCGCGACCAGCGGGACGGAGTCCATGTACGCGTCGGCGATCGGGGTGACCAGGTTGGTGGCGCCGGGGCCGGAGGTGGCCATGCAGACGCCGACCTTGCCGGTGGCCTGGGCGTAACCGGTGGCCGCGTGCCCGGCACCCTGCTCGTGACGGACCAGCACATGACGGACCCGGGTGGAGTCCATCATCGGGTCGTACGCCGGGAGAATCGCTCCGCCGGGAATGCCGAACACGGTGTCCACGCCGGCCTCTTCGAGCGACCGGATGAGGGACTGGGCGCCCGTCACGTGCTCGGCGCCGGTGTCCGGCTGCTCCGCGGTTCGGGGTCGCGCGTGCGGGAGGAGGGCCGCGGGGGCCTGCTTCACAGCGTTTGACATCGTCAGTTCCAGGAGTCCGTAGGGGTGTGGGCGAGCACGGTGCGGTGATCGGCAGCCGCGGCGGGAGCGGCCGGGTGGTGCGGGTCCGCCGCCGGGTGATCACCGCGACGGTGCACCCGGCGGACGTGGTGGCGGTCAGGGCGGGATTCTCGACGTCTCCGGGGCGTCGCAGGTGTGGCGTACGACGTCGATTCCGGCGAGCCTGCGGACCAGGAGGCCGTCCACGGTGAGTTCGCCGCGGACCGCCACGGCCGCCGCGTACCCCCGGTCCACCGGGACGTCGACCAGGGTCCAGCCCGACGGCGGGTACGGTCCTTCGGGGCGTCCCGAGCCGACGTAGTCGAGGGCCGGGTCCCGGCCGAGGCCCGTGCCGAGGCCCTTGAGGTAGGCCTCCTTGCGGGTCCACAGCCGGGCCAGTGCCCGGGGCCGGGCGGCCGGGGCGAGCGCCGCCAGTTCGGCCTGTTCGTCCACGTGCAGCATCGCGGCGAGGTCGGCGGTGCCCTCGAGGTCCGGCACCAGTTCCACATCGACGCCGATGGGGGCCGCCGCGGTCCCGACCACGGCGAGGTCGCCGCGGTGGGACAGCGAGAAGAACAGCCGGTCGTCGGCGTCGAGCACGGTGGGCCTGCCGTGCGGTCCGCCGCAGCAGGGACAGGTGTCCCGGCCGAGGTGGACGTCCTCGGGGCGCAGGCTCAGGTACGAGCCGAGCAGCCGGCGGAGGGCGACATGCGCGGCCGTGAACCGGGTGCGGTCGGCGGCGTGCATGAGGGTGGCGGCACGCTGACGCTCGGTCGCGTCGAGTACCTGTTCGTCCAGGATGCCGCGGGGGACATCCGAGACCCTCAGGAGCCAGAGGTCGAGCGAGCCGGGGGGTGGCAGCTCGCGGACGACTCTCGGCAGTGTCTGTTCCACGGGGTCTCTCCTGTTCTTACGAGAGTGACAGGCGAGTCGGGCGTCACGGCGTCGCCGGGGCGACCGGCAGGTCGCGCCGTCGGCGCAGCGGCCCGATCAGCAGGAGCAGCGGGGTCAGGGCGAGTCCCGCGGTCAGCAGCCACAGGGTGGGCCGCAGGCCGAGGGCGGTGCCGAGAGCCCCGCCGAGCAGGGATCCGAAGGGGATGGCGCCGAAGTTCGCGACCGAGACGCTGGCCGAGACGCGGCCGAGCAGCTGGGGCGGACAGTAGCGCTGTCGAAATGCTCCCTGGATCACGTTGGCGAGGACGACGCCGAGCGAGAGGACCGCGCTCCCGACGACCAGTGCGGACAGCGTCCAGTCCCTTCCCGTCATCGGGATGAGCAGGGCGAACGGGGCGCTGGCGATCGTGGCGACGAGCAGGCCGCGGGCCGAGCCGAACCGGGCGATCAGGCGCTGGGACATGGTGGCCCCGAGGATGCCGCCGATGCTGCTCGACGCGAGGAGCCACCCGGTGGCGCCTTCCGGCACCCGGAGTTCGCGGATGATGAAGACCGGGATGATCGCCGCCTCGGCGGTCAGCAGCAGGTTGGTGGCGGTGCCGTACAGGGTGAGGACGCGCAGGTAGGGGTCCTTGAAGGCGTATCGCACGCCCTCCTTGATGTCCTGGCGCAGGGCCCGGTGTTCCGCCGGGCGTTCGGGGACGGGTTCCTTGCGGCGGATGCCCAGCAGGCACAGCGCGGAGACCAGGAAGGTCGCCGAGTTGACGAGGAGTCCGGAGGCGGCGCCGAAGAGCTGGGCGAGCAGGCCGCCGCCGCCGAGCCCGGCGACCTGGGCCACCGATTCGCTGCCCTGGAGCTTGGCGTTGGCCTCCTGGAGGTCCTCGGGGCCGACGATGGAGGGCAGGTAGACCTTGTACGAGATCCCGAAGAACACCGCGGCGAACCCGTTGACCAGGGCCACGGCCAGGAGCTGGGTCATCGTCAGGACGCCGAGCCGGCCCGCCACCGGCACGCTGGCCAGGAGCACCAGCGGGACCACGTTGCAGATCAGCATGATCGGGCGGCGTCGCATCCGGTCCACCCAGGCCCCGGCGGGCAGGCCGATCAGCAGCCAGGGCAGCCAGGGGGCGGCGGCCAGCACGCTCACCTCGAAGGTGCTCGCGTCGAGCGTGACCACCGCCACCAGGGGCATGGCGACGGCGGTGATGTTGATGCCGACGCGGTTGGTGGTCTCGCCGGTCCACAGCAGCCTGAAGTCGCGGTGTCCGCGCAGTCCGCTGTTCGGGGGGTGCTCGTCGGCGTGGTCCACGGGGCGCTCGGTCACACCGGCCGGCATGACGTCACCGCCTCGGCCACGGCTCGCGAGAGGAGTCCGGCGCCGTCGCTCCAGCGGGCGCGCCGGGCGTCCGTCGTGGCCCGCAGGGTGTCCCGCCGGGCGGTGAGCGTGTGGATGCCGTCGGCGGTGGAGCCGGGTCCGCCGCCGTGGGCACAGGCCGCCATCACCCGGTCGGGGGCCAGTCCGCCGTCCTCGACGGCGGCGAACCGTGCCGCGTTCGCCAGCGGGCGGCCGGTCTCCAGGGCGTCGAGGACGGTCTCGCCGACCTGGTGGTGCGCGGCCCGGAACGGGGTTCCGTCCAGGACGAGCCGTTCGGCCAGGTACGTGGCCGAGGTGAAGCCGTCCACGGCCCGCCGCTCCATCCGGTCGCGCTCCGGTTCGGTGCCCGCCACGACCAGGCTCAGCAGGGTCACCGCCTCGGTGGTGCCGCGCAGTCCGGGCCACAGGTGCCGGACGGCCTCGGTGCCGACGGCGATCGCGTTGGTGTAGCCGCCGGTGGTCATCGCGGTCGCCGCGGCGACGAAGGCGCCGAGGGCGGCCGAGGACCGGCCCTGGATGTGTTCGAGCAGGAACGGGTTGCGTTTCTGCGGCATCATCGAGCTGGAGCCCACGAGGGTGTCGCCCACTCTCAGCAGCCCGAACTCCTCGGAGGTCCAGGTGCTCAGGTCGCGTCCGGCGCGGGCCAGCGCGACCCCGAGGGCGGCGGAGGCGGACAGCAGGTCCAGGACGAAGTCCCGGGAGGCCACCGCGTCGACGGAGTTGGGCGCCGCGGAGTCGAAGCCGAGCAGTTCGGCGGTGCGCCGGGGGTCGATGGGGACGGAGGTGCCGCCGATCGCCCCGGCGCCCAGCGGGTTGACGTCGATCTGCCGTCCGGCGTCCAGCAGCGATTCGTACGCCCGCAGGACGGCGGCGGCGATCCCGGCGAGGTAGTGGCCGTAGCTGATCGGGACGGCCGGCTGGCCGTGGGTGTAGGCGGGCATGACCACGTCGCGGTACTCCTCGGCCTTGGCCAGGAGCACTCCGGCCAGCCGGTCGACCGCGTCCAGCAGGGCGAGATAGGGGCCGCGGGCCTTGAGCCGGGTGGTGGTGGCGTTGAGGTCGTTGCGCGAGCGGCCGGTGTGCAGGATGCCGCCGGTCAGGTCGCCGAGCCGTTCGATGAGGTGGCCTTCGTACGCCAGGTAGACGCCGCGCGGCATCGGAAGGGCGCGGACGGGTGCGAAGTCCTGTTCGCGCAGTTCGCCGATGGTGCTCAGCAGGGCGGCGGCCCGGCCGGTGTCCACGATTCCGCGCTCGGTGAGCATGATCAGGTGGGCGCGGTCGACCTCGCTGATGCAGCGGAGTTCCTCGCCGAGCCCGTCCGTGGCCTGCGGGAGGTACTGGTCGTAGACGATGCGGTGCGCCTCGGCGTCGAGGGCGGCCTTGAGCCGGCCGGTGTCGATGCCCCGCGCGGTCGCCGTGGTCATGCGAGTGCCTCCTGGGTGTGCAGTCCGGCGTAGGTGAGGGCCTCGCCGAGCAGGCCGACGGATCGGTCGGCGGCCTCGGCGGCCCGTACCGAGCGGTCGGCGACGGCGATGGCATGGCCGACCCGGCCGCGGAAGTCCTCGGCGGGGCCGACGGGTTCGCCGGGGGCGCGGTACAGGACCGCTTCGACGGTGCCCGGGACTGTGCGGGCCCGTTCCACGGCTGCGGCGAGTTCGGCGGCCGGGGCGAGGATGCCGTCCTGCCCGGCGGTGAGGAAGCGGATCGAGGCACGGGCGTAGCCGCCGCGTTCCAGTTCGGGTGCGGTGCCGAGCGCGGCGAGCACCTGGGCTCGGACCAGGTCGATCCCGCAGGCCCGGCGGACCAGTTCGGGGATCATGCCGCCGGCCAGCCTGGGGTTGACCTCGATGACGGCGGCGGTCCGGGGTCCGGTGAGGCGCAGTTCGACGTGGGCGGCCCCCCAGCCGAGTCCGAGCGCCCGTACGGCGCGTACGGCGGTCTCGCGCAGGGCGATCTCCTGTTCCCCGGGGAGTGCGGCGGGCACGTCGTGGCCGGTCTCGACGAAGGAGGGCAGCGCGCCGACGTGTTTGGCGACGGTGACGACGGCTTCGGTGCCGAAGACCTCGACGGAGAACTCCGGCCCGGTCAGGTACTCCTCGACGAGGATGCGGGTGGGGGCGGCGATGCCCCGTTCGTTGACGGTGGTGGCCAGCAGGGCCGCGGCGTGTTCGGCGACCTCGGTCAGGTCCGTGCAGTGGCGTACGCCGAGGCTCCCGGAGCCCTGTACGGGTTTGACGACGACGGGCAGTCCGATGGCGCGGGCGGCGGCGACCGCGTCGGCGGCCTCGGTGACGGCCGCGAAGCCCGGTGAGCCGATGCCCGCCGCGGTGAGTGTCCGGCGCTGTTCGGCCTTGTCGCGGCAGGCCCGTACGGCGTCGGCGGAGGGTCCGGGCAGTCCGAGCCGGTAGGCGAGGGCGGCGGCGGCCGGGACGTAGTACTCGGAGCTGGTGAGGACGCCCGCGATGGTGGCGCCGTCCTCCAGGGTGCGGACGGCCCCGAGCAGCGCGGTCTCGTCGGAGGTGTCGACGACGACGGTCCGCAGCCCGTCCTCGGCGGCGTACGGGTAGCGGCCCGGGTCGGCGCAGAGCAGTACGGGCACCGTGCCGAGTTCGGCGGCGCGCCGGGCGAACAGCCGTCCGGTGCCGGTGGTGTTGCTCTCCACCAGGAGCAGCAGGCGCTCGCTCATGACTCGACCACCGGCATCACCACGTCGTCGAAACCGCGGCGGGCCCACAGCAGCCGGGACCAGGCGGCGGGGGCGTCCAGGGGGTGCTCGACGGTGGCCGGGCCGTCGGCGGCGGGGGCGGGGACGATGTCCTGCTCGCGCAGCCAGGTCTCGTTGTAGACGGTGGACTGGTAGCGGTAGCCCTCGTCGGGCAGGACCATGACGACGGTGCTGTCCGGGTTGTGCTCGGCCCACCAGGACGCCACCTGGAAGGAGGCCCCGCTGGTGGGGCCCATGAACAGGCCGTGCGCGCGGTAGAGCTCGTGGGTGGCGTGGAAGGCCTCGGGCGCGGTGACCCAGTGGACCTCGTCGTAGGCGGCGTGCTTGACGTTGCCCGGGTGGATGCTGCTGCCGAGTCCGCGGAGCGTGCGGGGGCCGTCGGGGCTGCCGAAGATGATGCTGCCGGGGGTGTCCACGCCGACCAGGTGGAGGGCCGGGCCGTTCTGCCGCAGTGCGGCGCCGAGGCCGCCGGTCGAGCCGCCCGAACCGACGGGGCCGACCAGGCAGTCGACGGTGCCGACGGTTTCACCGATCAGGTCGGCGACGATGCCGTAGGCGCCCGGGTTGTCGGGGTTGTCGTACTGGCCGGGTACGAAGGCGTCCGGGTGCTGACGGCGCAGTTCGGCGACGCGGGCGAGCCGGGCGCCCTGGATGCCGCCCGCCTGGCCGGTGTGCTCGACGATCTCCACGGTCGTGCCGAGCATTTCGAGCCGGGTGCGCAGGTCCCGGTCGATCGCGGAGTCGCCGACGATGGTCAGCGGGTAGCCGCGCAGCCGGCAGACCATGGCCAGGCCCAGGGCGAAGGTGCCCGAGGAGGTCTCGATGATGCGGGTGCCCGGGGAGATGAGTCCGGCCGCCTCGGCCCGGTCGAGGATGTAGCGGGCGGGCAGCAGCTTCATCAGGCTGAAGGCCGCGGCGTAGAGGTTGTCGGTCACCTTGATGATGCGTGGCAGCTCCGTCGCCTCGACGATCGAGGAGTGAGCCTTGGGCAGAGTGGTCGTCGTCATGTCAGTCACCCGTTGTGTAGTTCCACTGCTCGTGGATTCCGAGCTCTTGGAGGAGGTCC
Source organism: Streptomyces sp. NPDC056347 (assembly GCF_042262625.1). Classification (NCBI taxonomy): domain Bacteria; kingdom Bacillati; phylum Actinomycetota; class Actinomycetes; order Kitasatosporales; family Streptomycetaceae; genus Streptomyces; species Streptomyces sp. NPDC056347. The sequence goes on from NZ_JBHJQP010000080.1 coordinate 8,770, forward strand.
TGGGCCAGTTCGGTCCGCGCCTCGACCTCGGGGTCGTCCCGGTCGAAGAGGAGGCCCGCGATGTCCCCGCTGTGCGCCGCCTGTACGCCGACGGCTCCGGTGGTCCGCGCGATGTCCCGGATGCGGTCGAGGTCCGGGATCGGCAGATGGCGCTGGTTGATCTCCGTGCTGGTCGTGGCCACCGAGCCCAGCAGGGCCACGTCCTTCATCTGGATGGCTTCCCTGAGCATCGCCTGCAGCCGGGTGAAGAGGTCGATCTCGTCCTGCCCGTAGCGGGCCGGGGAGAAGGCCAGGGTGTCCACGCCGCGTCCGCCGTTCTCGGGGCGGGAGCCGAAGCCCAGGACCCTCAGGGCGGGCATCCGGTAGCCGAAGTCCTCGATCACCGTGCCTTCCCGCTGGGCGAACAGGACGGTGGACTCCTCGAACATCAGGGAGTCGGACGCGGTCTCCGCCCGTACGGCGATGCGGGCGACCTCCTGCGCCGGCAGCGGGCTGACGAAGGCGTCCTTCACGGCCCAGATCGCCGCCAGCACGTCGCTGGTGGAGGAGCCGAAGCCCCGGCACAGCGGTACGTCCCCGCTGAGGTCCAGGTGTCCCCCGGCCGGCTCCTCGCCCGGCGGGGTCACGGCGCGGACCGCGAGTTCGGCGGCGCGCCGGGCCTTGCCCTTCCACGACGGCGTGACGGTGACCTCGGCGCCGGGTGCGGGGATGAACGTCGCGCGGGTCTCATGGATGGTGCAGGGAAGAGTGACGAGCCCTCGGGTGAGCCCGCCGTCGCCGGGAAACACTCCTTGCAGGATCTCGCCGTGGTGGACGGGGGCCGAAGCTACCCCGACACGCCAGCCGGAATGATCAACCATTTCCTTGACTTTCTGTCGCCGGGAGCTGGGGCCTGCGGATGGCTTCACGCTATGCGCGGTACCGTGCCCCGCCCGGCGACGGAAGCGGCAGCACGCGGGCAATTCGGCGGTGCCGGGCGGTGCCGGGCACGCGAAGGTGCCCGGACCCGCCGTGGTCGGCGGATCCGGGCACCTGGTGGGGGTGGGTCAGTGGCGTGCCCCCCGCAGTTCCTCGGCCAGGATCTTCCCTATCTCGCGCAGCGGTTCGGCCGTGGTCATGTCCCAGTGCTCGCAGTCGATGTCGTACTCCTCGATCCGGCCCCGGACATGGGGTGCCCAGGCTTCGGCCCCGCTGCTCGCGGCGGGGGTGCGGGCGGCGTTGAAGAACACCGCGTCGCCGCCGAACCGGCGCTCGGGGACGTACCGGTAGCGCATCTCCAGGTTGCCGGCCGTCGCGGTGACGACCGCCGCGGCCTGCTCGGGTTCCAGCGCGCCCAGGACGGTGTCCTCGGCACGCAGGACGTCGGCCAGCTCCCGGGCGTCGGGGGCGGTGTCGGCGCACCGTACGTCGAGTTCGGCGCCGCGTCCGCCGAGCAGCGCGGTCAGCACCTCCCGGCCGGTGATGACGGGTGGCCGGAATCCGTTGGGCAGCGGGTAGGAGTCGAGCAGGGCCAGTACGGCCACTTCCTCGCCCTGCTCCTCGAGCCGGGCGGCGATGGCCTGCGCGACCAGTCCGCCGAAGGACCAGCCGAGCAGGTGGTACGGGCCGTGTGCCTGCACCGAACGGATCTGGGCCGCATAGCTTTCGGCCATCTCCTCGATGCCCGCGGGCCGGTCCGCGGGGTGGGTCAGCTCACGGGCCTGGAGGCCGTAGAGCGGCCGCCCGCCGATGTGCCGGAGCAGTCCGGCGTACGACCAGCTCATCCCGGAGACGGCGTGGACGCAGAACAGCGGGGCCTCGGTGGTGTCGGCGGAGGCGGCCCGGATCGGGAGCAGTGTCTCCATCGGGTCGCCGCCGGAGTTCGTGGCGATGTGTTCGGCGAGCAGGACGGGGGTCGGGCACTGGAACAGGTCGCGGATGGTGACCCGGGTGTCCCAGATGGAGCGGATGCGGCCGATCAGCCGGGTGGCGAGCAGGGAGTGGCCGCCGAGCTGGAAGAAGTGGTCGTCGATGGTGACCGCGCCGAGGCCCAGGACCTCCGCGAAGAGGCCGCACAGCACTTCCTCGGCGGGGGTGCGCGGGGCCCGGCCGCCGCCCGTGTCGGCCCGGGCCGGCTCGGGCAGGGCGCGCCGGTCGAGCTTCCCGTTGACGGTCAGCGGCAGCGCGTCGAGCGGGACGATGGTGGCCGGGACCATGTATTCGGGCAGGGCGGCCACCGCGTGGCGGCGCAGCTCGGCGAGGTCCGGCTCGCTTCCCTCGGTGGGCACCACGTACGCCACCAGCCGTTTGTCGCCGGGCCGGTCCTCCCGGATCAGCACCGCCACCTGGGCGAGGGAGGGGTGCCGCAGCAGCGCCGATTCGATCTCACCCGGCTCGATGCGGAAGCCCCGCAGCTTGATCTGCTGGTCGGCCCGGCCGAAATACTCCAGTGCCCCGTCCTGGCTCCAGCGGGCGAGGTCGCCGGTGCGGTACATCCGTGAGCCGGGTGCCCCGTGCGGGTCGGCGACGAACCGTTCGGCGCTGAGAGCGGGCTGTCCGATGTAGCCGTGGGCGAGGCCGTGGCCGGCGACGTAGAGCTCGCCGGGGACACCGGGCGGCAGCATCCGGAGGTTCTCGTCCAGGACGTAGGCGTGCTTGCCGGTGATGGGGCGGCCGATCGGGATGGCGGGGGCGGGTCCGGTGAGGGTGTGGGTGGTGGTGAAGCCCATGCTCTCGGCGGGGCCGTAGCCGTTGATGAGGTGGAGGTGGGGGTGGTCGGCGAGGGCGCGGGCGGTGTGGGCGGGTGAGGCGGCCTCGCCCGCGGTCATGGCCTCCTTGATCCGGGAGAAGACCGCCGGGTGCTCGTCGAGCATGTGGTTGAAGAGGCTCGCGGACATCTGGAGGGTGGTGATGCCGTGCTGTTCGACGAGTTCGGCGATCTGGTGCGGGTCGGTGTGCTGGCCGGGCTGGAGGACGCAGACGCCGCCGTGCAGCAGGGGTCCGAAGACCTCCAGGGCGAAGGCGTCCCAGGACACCGGGGAGCTCTGCAGATAGGTCTGCCCGGGGCCGAAGTCCAGGTAGTCGGGGCCGATGAACGTGGCGGCGAGCGCCCGGTGCGAGGCGGCGACTCCCTTGGGCAGCCCGGTGGAGCCGGAGGTGAACATGACGCACGCGATGGACTCGGGGTGCCCGCCGGTCTCCACGGGGGTCCCGGGCAGGGCGCTGATCGCGGGGATCTCCTCGGTGAGGTCGATCAGGGTGGCCGGGGTCGACAGGGGGGTGAGGTGGGCCTGGGTGACGAAGGCCGCCGGGCGGGTCTGGCCGAGCACGGTGTTCAGCCGCTCGGCCGGGAACTGCGGGTCGAGCAGGGTGTATCCGGCCCCGGCCTTCAGCGCGGCGAGCAGGGTGGCGATGAGCTGCGGGGAGCGCTCGACGTGGATGGCGACGATGCTGCCGGGGGTGACCCCGCGCGCGGTGAGGTGGCGGGCCAGCCGGTTCGACCAGACGTCCAGCTCCTGGTAGGTGACCCGCTGTTCCTCGTGGACCAGCGCGACGGACTGCGGGGTGCGCACGGCCTGTGCCGTGAAGAGCGCGTCGAGTCCGAGCGCGGGGGCCGGAGCCTGGGCACCGCTCCACTCCCGCAGCCTGGCCCGCTCCTGCCCGGAGACGGTCTCGAGGGCGCCGACGGGCAGATCGGGGGTGGCGACGGCCCCGGTGAGGAGCCGGACCAGCCGGTCCGCGGCGGCGGTGACGGTGCGTGCGTCGTAGAGGTCGGTGGTGTACTCGATCATGATGTCGAGGCCGTCGGGGCGGCCGTCCTCGGTGCGGTTCTCGGCGAACGCGAAGGTCAGGTCGAACTTGGCGACGGCGACCGGCGGGATGGCGAACTCGCTGTCCAGTCCGCCGAGCCGGGGGGCGTCGGTGCTGGTGTCTCCGACGGTGAGCATGACCTGGAAGAGGGGGTGGCGGGCGGTGGTGCGCTCGGGGTTGAGCGCTTCGACGAGCCGGTCGAAGGGGAGGTCCTGGTGGGCCCAGGCGGCGAGGTCGGTCTCGCGGACCCGGGTGAGCAGTTCACGGAAGGTGGGGTCGCCGCTGGTGTCGGTGCGCAGGACGAGGGTGTTGACGAAGAAGCCGACGAGGTCGTCGAGCTTCTGGTCGGTGCGTCCGGCGACGGGTGAGCCGAGCGGGATGTCGTGCCCGGCGCCGGAGCGGGACAGCAGGGTCGCCACCGCGGCCTGCGCCACCATGAACAGGGTGGTGCCGGTCTCCTGGGCCAGTTCCGTCAGAGCGGTGTGCAGTTCGGCGGTGCAGCGCACGGCGTGGGTGCGGCCCTTGTTGGAGGCGACGGCCGGGCGGGCGTGATCGGTGGGGAGGGTGGCCTCCTCGGGCAGGTCGGCGAGGACCTCGCGCCAGTGGTCGAGCTGCCGTTCCTCGGTGTCCTCCAAGAGGCGTTGCTGCCAGAGGGAGTAGTCGGCGTACTGGACCGGCAGCGGCTCCCACGCGGGGGCGTTGCCCTCGGTGCGGGCCTCGTAGGCGGTGGCCAGGTCGCGGAAGAGCGGGCCGTTGGACCAGCCGTCGGAGGCGATGTGGTGGATGACGAGTGCGAGTACGTGGTCCTCGGGGCCGATCTCCAGCAGCTGGGCCCGCAGCGGCGGTTCGGCCGCCAGGTCGAAGGTCCGGCCGGCCAGGGCGGCCAGCCGCCCGGTGAGGTCGTCCTCGGTGGTGTGGATCAGGGGGAGGGCGAGTTCGGCCGGGGGCAGGATGTGCTGGTGCGGGGTCCCTTCGTGGGTGGGGAAGACGGTGCGCAATCCCTCGTGACGGGTCGTGAGGTCGCTGAGCGCGAGGCGCAGCGCCTCACGGTCCAGACGGCCCCGGAGCCGCAGGGCGAGGGGGATGTTGTACGTGGCGGACGGGCCCTCCATCTGGTCCAGGAACCAGAGCCGCTGCTGCGCCGAGGAGAGCGGCACCCGCTCCGGACGCTCCTCGGGCATCAGCGTGGGGCGCCGGTCCTCGCTGCCCTCGGCGGCGATCCGTTCGGCGAGCTGGGCGACGGTGGCGTACTGGAACAGGTCCCGGATGGTGATCTCGGTCCGCCACACCGCCCGGATGCGGCTGATGAGCCGGGTGGCGAGCAGGGAGTGACCGCCGCGCCGGAAGAAGTGGTCGTCGATGGTGACGGAGGGGAGTCCGAGCACGGCCGCGAAGAGGCCGCAGAGGACTTCCTCGGCGGGGGTGCGCGGGGCCCGGCCGCCGGTGTCGGCGGTGTGCTGCGGGGCGGGCAGGGCGCGCCGGTCGACCTTGCCGTTGGTGGTGAGCGGGATCGCGTCGAGGACCATGAAGGCGGACGGCACCATGTACTCGGGCAGCGCACCGGCGATCTCGCGGTGCACCTCCTCGGTGTCGATGCTCGCGCCGTCGGCGGCGACCAGGTACGCGGCGAGCCGCTTGTCGCCGGGCCGGTCCTCGCGGACCATGACGGTGGCCTGGCCGACGCCCGGGTGGGCGGCCAGCGCGCTCTCGATCTCCCCGAGTTCGATCCGGAAGCCGCGCAGCTTCACCTGCTGGTCGGCCCGGCCCAGGTACTCCAGGGAGCCCGTGGCGTTCCAGCGGACCAGGTCCCCGGTCCGGTACATCCGGGTCCCGGCGGTGCCGTACGGGTCGGCGACGAAGCGTTCGGCGGTCAGCGAGGCGCGGTTGAGGTAGCCCTGGGCGAGTCCGGTTCCGGCGATGTACAGCTCGCCGGGGGCGCCGGGCGGGACGAGCCGCAGCGCGTCGTCCAGGACGTACAACCGGTGGTTGTCCAGAGCTTCACCGATCGGGATCGCACCCGTGTAGTCGAGCGGGCGGTGGATGCGGTGGGTGGTGGCGAAGGTGGTGGTCTCGGTGGGGCCGTAGCCGTTGACGACGGTGATGTCGGGGCAGTGGTCCATGACCCGGCGGGCGGCCTCCGGCGGGACGACGTCGCCGCCGGCCCACACCTCACGCACCCCGGCGAACGCTCCGGGCGCCTCCTCGGCCATGACCCGGAAGAGCCCCGCGGTCATCCAGAGCGCGGTGATCCGGTGCTCGGAGAGCAGCCGCTGGTAGTCGGCGGGGGCGAGGTGGCCGCGCGGGGCGACGACGACGGTGCGGCCGTTCAGCCAGGGCACCCAGATCTCGTACGTCGACGCGTCGAAGGCGGCCGGGGAGTGGAAGAGCACCCGGGTGTGGTTGTCGTTGGCGTACATGGTCTGCGCGGCCAGGTCCGCGACGTTGCGGTGGGTGACCGCGACGCCCTTCGGGACGCCCGTCGAGCCCGAGGTGAACATCGCGTACACCGGCTGGTCGGGGTGGATGGTGTGGTCCGGGGCGGTGGCGGGCAGCCGGTCGAGGCCGATGTCCTCGCCCAGGACGATGACCTGTGCGTCCGCGTCGAGGACGACCTGGTGGTCGGCGAGGGCCCGGTCGGTGAGGAGGACCGGCGCCCGGGTGTCGGCGAGGATCTGGACGAGCCGGCTGTCGGGGTCGGTGGTGTTCAGCGGGGCGTAGACGGCCCCGGCCTTCACCACGGCGAGCAGTGCGGTGAGCAGGTCGGTGGAGCGTTCCATCAGGACGGCGACGACGTCGTGGCGCCGGACGCCGGTGTTGACGAGGTGGTGGGCCAGCCGGTTGGTGACGTCGTCGAGTTCGGCATAGGTCAGGTCGTGGTCCTCGTCGACCAGGGCGATGGCGTCCGGGGTGCGGGCGGCCTGCGCGGAGAACAGCTCCGCGAGGCTGAGGTCCGGGCTGCCGGTGTCGGCGCCGCCGCGCTCCTCCAGGAGCAGCCGCCGCTCGTGCTCGCCGAGCAGGTCGAGAACGGACAGCGGCGTGTCGGGCGAGGTGACCACGGCTTCCAGCAGCCGGTTCAGCCGTGCCATGAGGGCGTCGATGGTCCGGGCGTCGTAGAGGTCGGTGGCGTACTCGATGGTGATGTCCAGGCCGTCCGGCCGTCCGTCGCGGGTGCGGTGCTCCGCGAAGCCGAACGTGAGGTCGAACTTGGCGATCTGGAGGGCGCTGTATTCGGTACGGGCGTCGAGCCCCGGGAATCCGATGACGTCCGACCCGGCCTCGCCCATGGTGAGCATCACCTGGAAGAGCGGGTGCCGGGAGGCGGAGCGCTCGGGGTTCAGCACCTCCACCAGCCGGTCGAACGGCAGGTCCTGGTTGTCCCAGGCCGCCAGGTCGGTCCTGCGGACCCGGGAGAGCAGGTCGCGGAAGCTCGGGTCGCCGGTCAGGTCGGTGCGCAGGACGAGGGTGTTGACGAAGAAGCCGACGAGCCCGTCGAGCGCTTCGTCGATGCGCCCGGAGACCGGGGAGCCGATGGGGATGTCGGGGCCCGCGCCGGACCGGGCCAGGGTGGTCGCCACGGCGGCCTGGACCGCCATGAACAGGGTGGCGCCGGATTCCCGGGCGAGGTGGGTCAGTCCGATGTGGAGTTCGGCGGGCAGCCGGACGTCGCAGGTCGCGCCGGTGTACGAGGCGGAGGCGGGGCGGGGCCGGTCGGCCGGCAGGGTGGCCTCCTCGGGCAGCCCGTCCAGGGCCTGCCGCCAGAACTCCAGCTGGCGCACTCCGGCGCTCTCCGGGTCGTCGCCCTCGCCGAGGAGTTCCTGCTGCCAGAGGGTGTAGTCGGCGTACTGGACCGGCAGCGGCTCCCACGCCGGGGCGGCGCCCCGGGCGCGCGCCTCGTAGGCGGTCGCGAGGTCCTGGAGCAGGGGGGCGGTCGAGCCGCCGTCGGACACGATGTGGTGCATGACGACGAGCAGGACGTGCTCCCGCTCGCCGAGGGCGATCAGACGGGCCCGGACGGGGAGGTCCTGGGCCAGGTGGAAGATCTGGGCGGACTCCTCGGCGAGGACGGCCTGGAGGGTCGCGGCGTCGGCCCGGACGACCGGCAGCGGGAGTTCCACGTCCTCCTCGGCGAGGATGTGCTGGTACGGGGTGCCGTCCTGGTCCGGGAAGAGGGTGCGCAGGCTCTCGTGTCTGGCGACGACGTCGAGGAGCGCCGCGTGGAGTGCCGGGCGGTCGAGGTCACCGTTCAGCCGGACCGCGAGCGGGATGTTGTAGGTGGTGGACGGCCCTTCCATCTGCGCGATGAACCAGAGCCGCTGCTGGGCGAAGGACAAGGGAATCACTTGGTCACTCCCATCCGGCGCATCGGCCGAAGTTTGGGCCGTGCGGCCGCGGCGCCGTCGAGCTTCTCGACGAGCGTGGCCACGATCGGGTTTTCGAAGAGGGTCGCGACGGAGAGTTCGGCTCCGAGCGCGGTGCGGATCCGGCCGACGAGCCGGGTGGCGAGGAGCGAGTGCCCGCCGAGGTTGAAGAAGTGGTCGTCGATGGTGACCGAGGGCAGTCCGAGGATTTCCGCGAAGAGGCCGCAGAGGACTTCTTCCTTGGCGTTGCGCGGCGCGCGCCCGGTGGGTTCGTTGTCGAACTGCGGGGCGGGCAAGGCGCGTCGGTCGACCTTGCCGTTGACGGTGAGGGGGATCTCGTCGAGGACCACGAAGGCGGACGGGACCATGTAGTCGGGCAGCAGCCCGGACATCTGCCGCTGTAGGTCACCGGTTTCGGCCGTGGTGCCTTCCTCCGCGGTGAGGTAGGCGACGAGGCGTTTGTCGCCGGGGCGGTCCTCGCGGACGGCCACGGTGGCCTGGCCGACGCCCGCCAGGCCGGCGAGGACGGTCTCGATCTCGCCGAGCTCGATCCGGAAACCGCGCAGCTTCACCTGCTGGTCGGCCCGGCCCAGGTACTCCAGCGAACCCATCGCGTTCCAGCGGACCAGGTCCCCGGTCCGGTACATCCGGGTCCCCGCCGGACCGTACGGGTCGGCCACGAAACGGTCCGCCGTCATGCCCGGCCGGTCCAGATAACCCTGCGCCAGCCCGGCACCCGCGATGTACAGCTCGCCCGGGGTGCCGGGTGGGACGAGCCGCAGCCCCTCGTCCAGTACGTACAACCGGTGGTTGTCCAGCGCCTCACCGATCGGAAGGGCCCCCGTGTCCTCGAGCGGGCGGCGGATGCGGTGGGTGGTGGCGAAGGTGGTGGTCTCGGTGGGTCCGTAACCGTTCACGACCGTGATGTCGGGGCAGTGGTCCATGACCCGGCGTACCGCCTCCGGCGGGACGACGTCGCCACCGGCCCACACCTCGCGCACCCCGGCGAACGCCTCCGGGACCTCCTCCGCCATGAGCCGGAAGAGGCCGGCCGTCAGCCAGAGCGAGCTGATCCGGTGCTGGGTCAGCAGCCGCACGTAGTCGGCCGGGGCGAGGTGTCCGGCGGGGGCGACGACCAGCGTGCCGCCGTTGAGCCAGGGCACCCACATCTCGTACGTGGAGGCGTCGAACGCCATCGCCGAGTGGAACAGCACCCGGGCGTGGTTCCCGCTCGCGTACATCGTCTGCGCGGCCAGGTCCGCCACATTGCGGTGGGTGACCGCCACACCCTTCGGGACCCCCGTGGACCCCGAAGTGAACATCGCGTACACCGGCTGGTCCGGATGGACCGGCACGCCCGGGTCGGAGGTGGCGGAGGGAGTTCCGGTCACCGGGCCGAGCACCCGCACGCCCTCCGGCACGGCCGTCGAGCCCGGGTCGCGGTCGGTCACCAGGTGCGTGACACCCGACTGCCCCACGATCAGTTCGACGCGCTCCGCCGGATAACGGGTGTCCAACGGGACGTACACCGCACCCGCCTTCACCACGGCCAACGTCGTGACCACCGCGGCCACCGACCGCTCCTGGAACAACGCGACCCGACTGCCCGGCCGCACCCCCTCCGCGATCAGCCGATGTGCCGCACCGTTGGCCAGCACGTCCAGCTCACGGTAGGAGAGCTCACGCCCCTCCCCCACCACGGCCACCGCGTCCGGCGTCCGCGCCACCTGCGCCGCGAACAACGCGCCCAGACCCGCGTCCGGACTCCCGGTCGCCTCACCGGCCCACTTCTCCAGCAGCAGCTCACGCTCACCGGACGACAGCAGCTCCAGCTCACCCACCGGCACATCCGGCGTCTCCACCGCAGTGGTCAGCAACCGCACCAGCCGCTCACCGGCCGACTCCACCGAACGGGCGTCGAACAGGTCCGTCGCGTACTCGATCGTGATGTCCAGCCCGCCCGGCCCACCGTCCGAACCGCGGTGCTCCGCGAAGCCGAAGGTGAGGTCGAACTTGGCGATCTCCACCTTCGAGAACGCGTACGCCGTTTCCAGGCCGGGGAGTTCGGGGGCGTCGGCGGACATGTCTCCGACGGTGAGCATGACCTGGAAGAGGGGGTGGCGGGCGGTGGTGCGTTCGGGGTTGAGGACCTCGACGAGCCGGTCGAAGGGGAGGTCCTGGTGGCTCCAGGCGGCGAGGTCCGTCTCGCGGACCCGGGTGAGCAGTTCGCGGAAGGTGGGGTCGCCGCTGGTGTCGGTGCGCAGGACAAGGGTGTTGACGAAGAAGCCGACGAGATCGTCCAGCGCGGGATCGGTGCGGCCCGCGACGGGCGAGCCGAGCGGGATGTCGTGGCCGGCGCCGGAGCGGGACAGCAGGGTCGACACCGCGGCCTGCGCCACCATGAACAGGGTCGTCCCGGTGTCCTGGGCCAGTGTGCCGAGCGCCTCGTGCAGCTCGGGCGGGCAGTGCACGGTGTGCGTGGTGCCCCGGTTGGAGGCGGTGGCCGGCCGGGGCCGGTCGGCCGGGAGCGTGGCCTCGTCCGGCAGGTCGGCCAGCGCGGAGCGCCAGTAGTCGAGTTGGCGTCCCTCGTCGTCGCCCAGGAGGCGTTGCTGCCAGAGGGAGTAGTCGGCGTACTGGACCGGCAGCGGCTCCCACGCGGGGGCGGCGCCTTCGGTGCGGGCCTCGTAGGCGGTGGCCAGGTCGCGGAAGAGCGGGCCGTTGGACCAGCCGTCGGAAGCGATGTGGTGGATGACGACCAGCAGGATGTGTTCCCGCTCGCCGAGCGCGAGCAGGTGGGCCCGGACCGGCCGCTGGACGGACAGGTCGAAGGTGGCCGCCGACAGTTCCGCCAGTCGCGCGGTGGCCTCTTCCTCGGTGGTCTCGATCAGGGGGAGGGCGAGTTCGGCCGGGGGCAGGACGTGCTGGTGCGGGGTCCCTTCGTGGGTGGGGAAGACGGTGCGCAGTCCCTCGTGACGGGTCGTGAGGTCGGTCAGCGCGAGGCGCAGCGCCTCACGGTCCAGACGGCCGCTGAGCCGCAGGGCGAGGGGGATGTTGTACGTGGCGGACGGGCCCTCCATCTGGTCCAGGAACCAGAGCCGCTGCTGCGCCGAGGAGAGCGGCACTTGCTCCGGACGCTCCTCGGGCATCAGCGCGGGGCGGGGCAGTTCGCCGCTGCTCGCGGTGACGCACTCGGAGAGCGCGAGCACCGTGGGGTTGCGGAACAGGTCCTTCACGCCGAGCTGGACGCCGAACGCGCGCCGGATGCGGCTGATCAGGCGGGTGCCGAGCACCGAGTGGCCGCCCCGGTGGAAGAAGTGGTCGTCGATGGTGACCGAGGGGAGCCCGAGCACGGCGGCGAAGAGGCCGCACAGCACTTCTTCCTGCGGGGTGCGCGGGGCACGCCCATTGGTGGTGTGGGCGGTCTGCGGGGCGGGCAGGGCGCGCCGGTCGACCTTGCCGTTGGTGGTGAGGGGGATCGCGTCGAGGACCATGAAGGCGGACGGGACCATGTATTCGGGCAGGGCGTCGGAGACGTGGCCGCGCAGTTCGGCGACATCGGCGCGGGCTCCGTCGGCGGCGACCAGGTAGGCGACGAGGCGTTTGTCGCCGGGGCGGTCCTCGCGGACGACCACGGTGGCCTGGGCGACGCCCGGGTGGGCGGCCAGCGCGCTCTCGATCTCCCCGAGTTCGATCCGGAAACCGCGCAGCTTCACCTGCTGGTCGGCCCGGCCCAAGTACTCCAGCGAACCGTCGGGGCTCCAGCGGACCAGGTCCCCGGTCCGGTACATCCGGGTCCCCGCCGGACCGTAGGGGTCGGCCACGAAGCGGTCCGCCGTCATGCCGGGCCTGCCGAGGTAGCCGCGGGCGAGTCCGGCTCCGGCGATGTACAGCTCGCCCGGGGTGCCGGGCGGGACGAGCCGCAGTCCCTCGTCCAGAACGTACAACCGGTGGTTGTCCAGCGGTTCACCGATCGGGATCGCGCCCGCGTAGTCGAGCGGGCGGTGGATACGGTGCGTCGCGGCGAACGTGGTGGTCTCCGTGGGACCGTACCCATTGACCACGGTGATCTCCGGGCAGCACTCCATCACCCGGCGCACCGCCTCCGGCGGCACGACATCGCCACCGGCCCACACCTCACGCACCCCGGCGAACGCCTCCGGGACCTCTTCGGCCATCACCCGGAACAGGCCGGCCGTCAGCCAGAGCGAGCTGATGCGGTGCCCGGTCAGGAGGCCGCCCAGGGTGCCGGGTTCGAGGTAGCCGGGCGGGGCCACCACGACCGTTCCTCCATTGAGCAGCGGCACCCAGATCTCGTGCGTCGCGGCGTCGAAGGTGTGCGGCGAGTGGAAGAGCACCCGGGTGTGGTTGCCGTTGGCATACATGGTCTGCGCGGCCAGGTCCGCCACGTTGCGGTGGGTGACCGCGACGCCCTTCGGGACGCCCGTCGAGCCCGAGGTGAACATCACGTACAGCCACTGGTCGGGGTGGGACCGGCGGTCCGGCGGGGTGGCCGGGAGGTCGGCGGATCCGGTGGTTCCGTCGAGCACCACGGCCTGGGCGGCGCTCCGGGCGACGATCGGGTGATCGGCCAGTGCCGGGTCGGTGAGCAGCACCGTCGCCCCGGTCTCGGCGAGGATGTGGAGCAGGCGGCTGTCGGGGTCCGCGGTGTTGAGCGGGGCGTAGACGCCGCCGGCCTTCACCACCGCGAGGAGGCCGACGAGCAGCTCCGCCGAGCGTTCCATCAGTACGGCGACGACGCTCTCCGGCCGGACGCCGAGCCCCATGAGCCGATGGGCCAGCCGGTTGGCGTCGGCGTCCAGCTCGGCGTAGGTCAGCTCCCGGTCGCCGTCGACCAGGGCGACGGCCTCGGGTGTGCGGGCCGCCTGGGCGGCGAAGCGTTCCGCGAGCCCGTCCTCGAGGGAGCCGGTCACCGTGCCGTTCCAGCCCTCCAGGAGCTGTCGGCGTTCGTCGGATCCGAGGAACTCGAGCTCGGCGACGGGGACTTCGGGCCGGGCGACTGCGTCGCCGAGCAGCCGGACCAGTCGGGCGGCGACCGCTTCGACGGTCGGGGCGTCGTACAGATCGGTGGCGTACTCGATCCTGATGTCCAGTCCGCCGGGGCGGCCGTCCGGGGTGCGGTGCTCGTGGAAGGAGAAGGTCAGGTCGAACTTGGAGATCTCCAGCGTCGTGAAGCCCGATTCGGCCGTGATGCCCGGGAGTTCGAGGCCGGGAGTGAGTGCCTCCTGAAGGGTGAGCACCACTTGGAAGAGGGGGTGGCGGGCGGTGGAGCGCTCCGGGTTGAGGTCTTCGACGAGCCGGTCGAAGGGGAGGTCCTGGTGGGCCCAGGCGGCGAGGTCGGCGTCGCGGACCCGGTCCAGGAGTTCACGGAAGCCGGGGTCGCCGGACAGGTCGGTGCGCAGCACCAGGGTGTTGACGAAGAAGCCGACCAGATCGTCCAGCGCCTGCTCCGAGCGGCCCGCGATGGGGGCGCCGAGCGGGATGTCGTGCCCGGCACCGGAGCGGGACAGTGCGGTGGCGACGGCGGCCTGCGCGACCATGAACATCGTGGTGCCGGTCTCCCGGGCCAGCCGGGTCAGCGCCTCGTGCAGGTCCGCGGGAACGTGGATGCCGTGGGTGCTGCCGCGGTAGGTGGCGACCGCCGGACGCGGCCGGTCGGCCGGCAGGGTGGCCTCGTCGGGCAGCCCCCGCAGTGCGGTGCGCCAGAACTCCGCCTGCCGTTCCCCGTCGGCGGCGAGCACGTCGCGCTGCCAGAGGGTGTAGTCGGCGTACTGGACCGGCAGCGGCTCCCACCCGGGGGCCTCGCCCGTGGCGCGGGCCGTGTAGGCGGCGCCGAGGTCCCGCAGCAGCGGTGCGGTGGACCAGCCGTCGGAGGCGATGTGGTGCATCACGACGAGCAGGACGTGCTCCTGCTCACCGAGGGCGAACAGCGTCGCCCGGATGGGCAGTTCGTTCTCGAGGTCGAAGCTGCGGGCGGCCTGTTCGCCGAGGTCGGCGGCGAGGTCCGCCTCGGCGGTGAGGACGACGGGCAGCTCCACCCGGACGTCGGCGGCGGGAAGCTGCCACTGGTGCGCGGTGTCGTCCGCCGTCCCGAAGAGGGTGCGCAGCGACTCGTGCCGTACGACCAGGTCGGTGAGGGCGAGTTGCAGGGCCCCGTGGTCGAGCGCGCCCGTGAGGCGCAGGGCGAGGGGAATGTTGTACGTCGCCGAGGGCCCCTCCAGGTGGTGCAGGAACCAGAGGCGCTGCTGGGCCGAGGAGAGCGGCACCCGCTCGGGCCGCTCCGCCTCGCGCAGCGCCGGTCGGCGTACGGTGTCGCCGCCCGTTTCGACGCATGCGGCGAGGGAGGCGACCGTCGGTCCCTGGAAGAGGTCGCGGACGGTGATCTGGACACCGAAGGTCTGCCGGATGCGGCTGATGAGGCGGGTGGCGAGCAGGGAGTGGCCGCCGAGGTCGAAGAAGTGGTCGTCGATGGTGGCGGAGGGCAGCCCCAGGACCTCGGCGAAGAGGCCGCAGAGGACCTCCTCGGCCGGTCCCCGGGGTGCGCGCCCGGTGGGCTCGTTGTCGAACTCCGGGGCGGGCAGGGCGCGTCGGTCGACCTTGCCGTTGACGGTGAGGGGGATCGCGTCGAGGACCACGAAGGCGGACGGGACCATGTACTCGGGCAGGGTGCCGGTGATCTCGCGGCGCACCTCCCCGGTGTCGATTCCGGTGTCCTCGGCGGCGACCAGGTAGGCGACGAGGCGTTTGTCGCCGGGGCGGTCCTCGCGGACGGCCACGGTGGCCTGGGCGACGCCCGGGTGGGCGGCCAGCGCGGTCTCGATCTCGCCGAGTTCGATCCGAAAGCCGCGCAGCTTCACCTGCTGGTCGGCCCGGCCCAAGTACTCCAGGGAGCCAGCGGCGTTCCAGCGGACCAGGTCCCCGGTCCGGTACATCCGGCTCCCCGCCGGACCGTACGGGTCGGCCACGAAACGGTCCGCCGTCATGCCCGGCCGGTCCAGATACCCCTGCGCCAGCCCGGCACCCGCGATGTACAGCTCACCCGGGGTGCCGGGCGGGACGAGCCGCAGCCCCTCGTCCAGTGCGTACAACCGGTGGTTGTCCAGCGGTTCACCGATCGGGATCGCGCCCGCGTAGTCGAGCGGGCGGTGGATACGGTGCGTCGCGGCGAACGTGGTGGTCTCCGTGGGACCGTACCCATTGACCACGGTGATCTCTGGGCAGCACTCCATCACCCGGCGTACCGCCTCCGGCGGCACGACATCGCCGCCGGCCCACACCTCACGCACCCCGGCGAACGCCTCGGGGGCCTCCTCGGCGATGACCCGGAAGAGGCCGGCCGTCAGCCACAGTGCGGTGATGCCGTGAGCGGCGATCAGTTCCTCGTACGCCGCGGCGTCGAGGTGTCCGGCGGGGGCGACGACCAGGGTGCCGCCGTTGAGCCAGGGCACCCACATCTCGTACGTGGAGGCGTCGAACGCCATCGCCGAGTGGAACAGCACCCGGGCGTGGTTCCCGCTCGCGTACATCGTCTGCGCGGCCAGGTCCGCCACATTCCGGTGGGTGACCGCCACACCCTTCGGGACCCCCGTGGAGCCCGAGGTGAACATCGCGTACACCGGCTGGTCCGGATGGACCGGCACGCCCGGGTCCGAGGTCGCCACCGCCTCGCCCGCCACCGGGCCGAGCACCCGCACACCCTCCGGCACCGCCGCCGAGCCCGGGTCGCGGTCGGTCACCAGATGCGTGACACCCGACTGCCCCACGATCAGCTCGACACGCTCCGCCGGATAACGGGTGTCCAACGGCACATACACCGCACCCGCCTTCACCACGGCCAACGTCGTGACCACCGCGGCCACCGACCGCTCCTGGAACAACGCGACCCGACTGCCCGGCCGCACCCCCTCCGCGATCAACCGGTACGCCGCACCGTTCGCCAGCACGTCCAGCTCACGGTAGGAGAGCTCACGCCCCTCCCCCACCACCGCCACCGCGTCCGGCGTCCGCGCCACCTGCGCCGCGAACAACACGCCCAGACCCGCGTCCACAGCGCTGTTCTCCGCACCGGCCCACTCCTCCAGCAGCAGCTCACGCTCACCGGAAGACAGCAGCTCCAGCTCGCCCACCGGCACATCCGGCGTCTCCACCGCGGCGGTCAGCAACCGCACCAGCCGCTCACCGGCCGACTCCACCGAACGGGCGTCGAACAGGTCCGTCGCGTACTCGATCGTGATGTCCAGCCCGCCCGGCCCACCGTCCGAACCGCGGTGCTCCGCGAAGGAGAACGTGAGGTCGAACTTGGCGAACCGCAGCCAGGCGAACTCCGATTCGGTGTCCAGGTCCTCGGCGAGAAGCGTCGGGGTGGCGGCGTCGGTCAGGGTCAGCATGACCTGGAAGAGCGGGTGCCGGGCAGTGGTGCGCTCCGGGTTCAGCGCCTCGACGAGCCGGTCGAACGGCAGGTCCTGGTGGCTCCAGGCGGCCAGGTCGGTCTCCCGGACCCGGTCCAGGAGTTCACGGAAGGTGGGGTCGTCGGACAGGTCTGTGCGCAGCACCAGGGTGTTGACGAAGAAGCCGACGAGATCGTCCAGCGCCTGGTCCGTGCGGCCCGCGATGGGTGAGCCGAGCGGGATGTCGTGCCCGGCGCCGGAGCGGGACAGCAGGGTCGACACCGCGGCCTGCGCCACCATGAAGACCGAGGCGCCCGACTCGCGGGCGAGCTCCGCGAGCGCGGCGTGGGTCTCCTCGGTGAGGTGCACGGTGTGGGTGGCGCCGCGGTAGGAGGCGACGGCCGGGCGGGGCCGGTCGGCGGGGAGGGTGACCTCGTCCGGGAGTCCGGCCAGCGCACCGCGCCAGTAGTCGAGTTGACCGGCGGCGACGCTGTCGGGGTCGGCGGGGTCGCCGAGCACGGCGCGGTGCCAGAGGGCGTAGTCGGCGTACTGGGCGGGCAGCGGCTCCCAGGCGGGGCGCTCGCCGCGGGAGCGGGTCGCGTACGCGGTGCTCAGGTCGCGCATGAGCGGCTGGTAGGACCAGCCGTCGGAGACGATGTGGTGCATGACGACCAGGAGCACGGCATCCTGCTCGCCGAGGGTGAACAGCCGGGCCCGGAAGGGGAGATCGGAGGCCAGGTCGAAGATCCGCTCGGACTCGGCGGTCAGCAGCTCGCCGACGGTCTCCTCGGTGGCGGGGGTGACCGGCACCTCCACCCGGACGCCGTCGGCCGGCAGGATGCGCTGGTACGTCCGGCCTTCCGCCTGCCCGAACACGGTGCGCAGGCTCTCGTGGCGCCCCGCGACATCGGTGAACGCCGCTTCCAGGGCCGCGACGTCGAGGGGACCGCGCACCCGTACGGCGAGCGGGATGTTGTATGTCGCGGAGGGGCCCTCCAGCTGGTCGAGGAACCAGAGCCGCTGCTGGGCCGCGGAGAGCGGCAGCGGCTCCGGGCGCTCCTGGGCGGTGAGGGCGGGGCGGGCCGATTCACCGCCGCCGGTGGCGACGTACTCGGCGAGCAGGGCGACGGTCGGGTACTCGAAGAACTGCCGCAGGGTGAGCTGGACGTCCAGGACCGTGCGGACCCGGCTGACCAGCCGGGTCGCGAGCAGCGAGTGGCCGCCGAGGGTGAAGAAGTCGTCGTCGATGCCGATCGAAGGCAGGCCGAGGGAGTGGGCGAACAGGCCGCAGAGGACTTCCTCGACGGGATTGCGCGGCGCCCGGCCGCCGGGGGCGGCCCCGGCCCGGGGGGCGGGCAGGGCACGCCGGTCGAGCTTGCCGTTCGGGGTCAGCGGCAGGGTGCCCATCGGGACGACGGCCGAGGGCACCATGTACTCGACGAGGTGCTCGGCCGCGTGCCGCAGGAGTTCGGCGCCGTCCAGGACGCCTTCCTCGGCGGGTACGGCGTAGGCGACCAGGCGCTTGTCGCCGGGCCGGTCCTCGCGGACGATGACCGCGGCCTGGCCGACGGAGGGGTGGCGGGCGAGCACGGTCTCGATCTCGCCGAGCTCGATGCGGTTGCCGCGCAGTTTGACCTGCTGGTCGGCGCGGCCCAGGAAGACGATCTCGCCGTGCTCGTTCCAGGCGGCGAGGTCTCCGGTGCGGTACATCCGGGTGCCGGCCGGGCCGTAGGGGTCGGCGGTGAAGCGTTCGGCGGTCAGGGCCGGGAGGCGGCCGTAGCCCTGGGCGAGGTGCGGGCCCGCGACGTAGAGTTCGCCGGTCTCGCCGGGGGCGGTGTGGCGCAGTTCGGCGTCGAGGACGTACATGGCCGTGTTGGCCATGGGGATGCCGAGGTGCAGCCGGTCGAGGGTGCGGACCTCGGGGGTGAAGCTCTGATAGCTGCAGAAGACGGTGGCCTCGGTGGGGCCGTAGACGTGCACGAACGTGGTGTCCGGGCAGTGGTCCATGGCGCGTTGCAGAGCGGTGGCGGACAGCACGTCGCCGCCGGTCCAGATCTCGCGCAGCTGCCCCAGACCGTCGATCGCCTCGCTGGCCATGGCGTCGAAGAGGGCGGTCGTGAAATAGGCGGCGGTCGCCCGGTAGCGGGTGACGGCCTCGGCCAGCTCACCGATGTCGATCTTGCGGGCGGGGAGTACGACGGCGAGTCCGCCGCGCAGCAGCGGCACCCACAGTTCGTAGGTGGAGGAGTCGAAGGGCAGCGGGGAGTAGGCGAGGACCCGTTCGTGGGCGGTGGTGCCGAAGCCCGGGTCCAGGGCCAGTTCGACGACGTTGCGGTGGGTGTTCACCACGCCCTTGGGGGTGCCGCTGGAGCCGGAGGTGAACATCATGTAGAGCGGGTGGTCGGGGTGGACCGGGATGTCGGGTGCGGTGGGGGCCGTGCCGGCGGTGGCCGTCGTGTCGTCGAGGCGCAGGGCGGGCAGGCCGGCCGCGAAGCCGGTCTCCTCGGCCGGGCGGTCGGTGACCAGGAGGGCGGCGCCGGTGTTGTCGAGGATCCAGCCGAGGCGCTCCTCGGTCTGGCGGTGGTCGAGGGGGACGTACACGCCGCCGCTCTTCAGCACGGCGAGGACGGTGATGACGTAGGCGAAGGAGCGGTCGAAGAGCAGACCGACCGCGTCGCCCGGCCGGACGCCCTCGGCGACGAGCCGGTGTGCCAGGGCGTTGGCCGCGCCGTCCAGCTCCCGGTAGGTGAGGCTGTGGTCCTCGCGGACGAGGGCGACGGCCTCGGGGGTACGGGCCGCCTGTGCGGCGAACAGTACGTGCAGAGCGCCCTCGGGGAGGTTCTCGGCCGTGTCGTTGTAGGCGGCGACGTGCTCGGGGACGTCGGCGCCGCGGGAGAGAGCCGGATCGGTTTGCGGCTGGAACATCTCGACACCTTCTCGGTAGCTCGGATCTCGTGGTCTCGCGGCGTGCCGGGAGACCGACGGAGCCACGGTGGATGACGTGCGGTTGGTGCGAAGCTGAGTGAGGAGCGGTGGAAGAGCGGGGCCGGGATCAGCCGGTGCGAACGGCCGTCGTGGCGTCCGCCGGCAGGAGGATGTCCTCGGCGTCCAGGGCGCCGACGTCGTACTTGCCGACGGCGCTGATCAGGAGCCGCAGCTCCAGGGCGATGCTCTCGGCCAGGCGGACCAGGCCGGATTCGGCGTCCTCGTCCACGGCGAGCAGCGCGGCCCGGCCGAGGCCGACGGCGCGGGCGCCGAGCGCCAGGGCCTTGACGGCCCGGCTTCCTTCCCAGATCCGTCCGCTGGCGAGCAGGCAGTGTTCGGTGCGGCCGATGCGGGTGAGGCATTCGCCGAGCGGGAGGCCGACCTGGGCGAGGAAGGCGGTCGGCGCCCAGGCGGTGCCGCCCTCCGCGCCGTCCACGGTGACGGAGTCCGCCCCGGCCTCCCAGGCGGTGGCCGCGGCCCGTGCCACGTCGCGGCCGGGGTGCAGCTTCACCCACACCCTGGCGCGGGGGAAGTTGTTCCGCATCAGCCGGATCTGCTGGCGCAGGATCTCCTCGGTGAAGGTTCCGGGGCTGCTGACCCGCAGCACCGACGCGCTGTCGTCCCCGAACACCGTGTCCATGGCGTACTGTCCGGCGACCCGGTCGCCCGCGTCGCGGTCCAGGACGGTGAGGCCGCCGAGGCCGGGCTTGGCGCCCTGCCCGACCTTCAGTTCGAAGGCGAGGCGGCCGGTGGCCAGCAGTTGTTCGGACACCGGGTCGCTGTAGACGAGGTTCCACACCTCGGCGTCCGCGTCCTCGGTGGACTGCTGGACCACCACCCCGCCGTGCTCGTCGTCGGCGGCGGCCGTGTAGGCGGCGATCCGGCCGATCAGCGGGGAGGCCGCGGCGTCGGCGGCGGAGCGGAAGCCGTTGACCGGCACCACGTTCTCCCCGATGACCATCGGGATGCCGAGCTGCCCGGCCTGGCGTCCGGCCGCCTCGCCCAGGTCGTGGCTGGCGACCTGGGTCGAGCCGAACGCGGAGACGTAGAGCGGCAGCCGGGAGGCGAACCCGCCGATGCGGGTGGCCAGTTCGACGTCGGTGTACAGCGGTTCGCGGGCCAGGTCGATGAGTTTCGCCAGCCGCTGGGGCATGAACACCGGGGGTACGATCCTGGCGCGTTCCAGCAGGTCGTACGGGTCGTGCCCGGCAGGGGCCGCGCCCAGCATGCCGGAGCCGTAGGTCTTCAGCTCGGGGAAGGCGCCCGCCTCGCCGGCTCTGGCCCGGTGGCGCACCTGCGCCTCGGGGAAGCCTTCGGCGCTCAGTGTCCCGGTCATGCCGACACCACGCCGGGGAGCTTCGGGTAGGCGCTGGCCTCCCAGGCGGCGGTGCGGCCGGTGACGTAGCGGGTGAAGCGCTCCAGGCCGATGCCGAAGCCGGAGCTGGCGGGGATGCCGCGGCGGGCCAGGTCGAGGTACCAGCCGTACTTGGCGGGGTTCTCGCCGGTCTCCCGCATCCGGGTCACCAGGGCCGCGTAGTCGTGCTCGCGCTCGCTGCCGCTGGCCAGCTCGCCGTAGCCCTCGGGGGCGATCAGGTCGAAGTTGCGCAGGACGCCGGGGCGTTCGGAGTCCTCCTGGTCGTAGAAGCCGCGCGAGCCCTTGGGGTAGTCGACGACGAAGAAGGGGCGGCTGGACTTGGCGGAGAGGATCTCCTCGCCCTCCCAGTCGATCTCGGCGGCCGGGTCCTGCGGGTGGCCGAGCGCCACCAGGTCCGCGGTGGCCTCGCGGTGCGTGGTGCGGCCGAACGCGCCCTCGACGACCTCGCGGAAGGCGTCCGCGTCCCGGCCGAGGAGCTCAAGATCCTGCGGCATCTCGCGGACGACCTCCGCGACGACGTGGGAGACCAGCCGTTCGGCCAGCTCCATGGCGTCCTCGCGGCGGGCGTCGCGGATCTCCACGTCGATCTGGTGGAACTCGGCGAGGTGGCGGTGGGTGACGGCCGTCTCCAGCGGCTCCAGCCGCACGTTGGGAGCGATGTAGAAGATCTTGTCGAAGGCCAGCAGCGAGGCCTGCTTGTAGAGGATCGCGCTGGTCATCAGCTTGTACTTGTGGCCGTAGAAGTCGACGTCCACCTGCTTGGAGCCCCGGATGCCCGGGTCGGTGACCGGCCCGATGACCGGGGGCAGCAGCTCCTGGAAGCCCTGCCCGGTCAGGAAGGCGCGGGTCGCGGCGAGCATGCGGCTCTGCACGCGCAGCGTGGCACGGGTCGATTCGGCCAGCAGGTGCTGGTCGGGCGAGTCGGGGAACGGGGGCACGGCACGGTCCTGGGACACGGCGGTCGGGCTGGTCATGGTGCTACCTCCTGGGTGTGCTGCCGATGGGCCGCCGGGCGACGGGCCGCCGTGGGCAACGTGGGGCGGGGAGCGGTCTGGGGGACGGTGCGGTCGTGGCGGCGCTGTACGAACGACAGGGCGTCGAACAGTCCGGCCGCGGTGAGCCGCCGCCCGCGGTCACGGACGGGCCCGAGGGGCATCGCCCCGATCTCGGACCAGGTCAGGCGGCCGGATCCGTCGATGTGGCTGCGGGTGCGGCCCGCGTTGTCGGGGTGCAGGCAGTAGGGAACGTCGAGGTATCCGCGGGCGAAGGCCTTGAGCAGGGCCTGGCCCAGGTCGTCGTCCAGGTTCAGCACCGCGTCCACCAGGGCGCGGGCCTCGGCGTACACGGCGTTGTCCGCCGGGTCGCTGCCGGGGGCCGGTACGGCCGGGTGCCCGGCGGTCCGGGCGCGGTGCCGGGCGGCGGCCCGCGCCGCGACCCGCAGGGCTTCGACGTTCTCCGCGACGGTGGGGATGCGGTGCGCCTCGGCGGCGGTCTTCACGATCAGCCGGGCCGCTCCGGTCTCCACGGCCAGTTCGGCCGAACGCTCCAGGAGTTCCAGGGAACCGGTGCGGGTCTGCGGGTACAGGCCCATGTAGGTGTAGAGGACGATGTGCCATTCGGTGTCCGGCAGGAATTCGCCGGCCAGCCGGTGCAGGGCCCCCATCGCCTCGCGGTCCTGGGCGGCGTTGGTCTGCTGGGCGTAGCTGAGCGAGATGCTGCGCAGCCCCGCCCGGTGGAAGAAGAGCGCCTCCAGCGCGCTGATCGCGACGAGGAGTCCGGGCGGGCAGAGCTGGCCGAGCATGCAGCCGCCGAAGGTCTCCAGGTGGGGTTCCGCCCCGGTGCCGCGCAGCCCGGCCAGGAAGTCGCAGCTCTCCTGCCAGTTGCGTACGGAGTCCAGGAGCGGGGTGCGCCCGTAGGGCAGGCAGTAGGAGACCGGGCCGCCCTCGGTGGCGTCCAGGCCGAGTCTGGCCAGTGCGGTCACGATGCGCTGGGGGCGGGCCGAGCCGTGCCGGATCTGCACCGGGAACCCGGCGTCCTCGACGCCGTCGAGGACCCATCGGGAGGTCTGCGGGCTGTAGTGGGTGAGGGGGAAGCCGTTGAGCGGTACGCCGCCGCTCAGCGCGCGGGCCGCCGAGGGTTCGTCGTTGACCCGGGTGTAGCTGTCGATCGTCATGGTGCCGACGACCCCGTCGGTGGCGTTCTTGGTGGCGAGCAGACCGGCCCGCATCAGCGCGGGGTCGGAGAAACCCATCCGGGGCTGCACCACGAGCGTTCCGCGGGCCTGCGCCTCGGCGACGAAGCGGCCGAAGGAGTGCGGGCGCCGGTGCACGGTGGCACGGGCGGACGCCGGCGTCTGCTGGACCAGCACGGTCACCGTTCCACCTCCTTGGGGAGGGAGTCGACGTACGACTCGAAGGCGGCGATGTCGACACCGTCCTGGAAGACCGCGTCGAACCCGGCCCGCATGAGGGCGTCGGCCTCTTCCTCCCCGTTCCCGGCCACGCCGAGCTTGCCGCCGATGACCGTGGGCAGGCCGGTGAGTTCCCAGCGCGACCGGATGGCCCCGATCAGCGGCTCGGCGTCGTGGAAACCGTGCCCGTTGACACTGCTGACGACCAGCAGGTCGGGCTGGAACTTGCAGCAGGACTCCACGATCTCGTCCTCGGGGACGCAGGAACCCAGATTGACGACCTTGTGCCCGAGGTCTTCGAGCAGCAATTGGATGTAGATGAGATTCCAGGTGTGCGCATCGGATTGGAGTCCGGTGACAACAACGTCCAGCGGCCCGGATCGATGACGAGCCGCCCATTCCGCAGGCTTCATTGTTCGCTTCGTCCACATCATTGGATGACAGGGGAGAAAGAGTTCCGGAACGGGTCCGGAATTTCCTTTCGGCCACCACCGTAGATTCGCCGCACAGGTGTTTCCGGCGTCACCGGCGGCAACTGGGCGGCAGCAGAGGAGCAGTTGGCCGACAGCCCGGTGCCGGGGTGTCGGCGGAACGTGAAACTGGCCGCACTGCACCCGCAGAATCCAGCGCGCGGCACACCGCCGGCGAAAGACCGAGGAGTCATGACATGACGGATTCCGGCCACAGCGTCCCCGCGGCGGACGTGCTCGCCGACGTCCTGGCGGAGGTACGGGAACGGGTCGACCGGCGCGAAGCGCTCGGGGAGGCCCAGGTCGCGGTGCTCGAAGCCGCGGTGAACATCGTCCGGGCGGGCCAGCTCGGGTTCGAGGTGATGCCGGTGGAGCGTTCGGAGCTGGTGCGCGAGGCACTGGGCGCGGTGCGCGCGGCGACCGTGGCGACCGGGGTGGCGCTCACCCACACCCACCGCCGGGCCCACGCGCTCACCTGACCACGCGCCCGGTCGTGCCGCCGTACTGCCTGTGCTTCTGCCCGGCGGCCCGTTCGGCACCTTCTAGCATTTCATGCAGCCGAAAAGCTCACAGGCACCTGACGACATCACGTTCATATTCGCCCAACCGAGGTGGAAATCATGGCAACCAACCCGTTCGAGGACTCCCAGGGCCGCTATGTTGTGCTGGTCAACGAAGAGGGTCAGTATTCGCTGTGGCCGGCCCGGATTCAGCAGCCGTCGGGCTGGGAGCTGGTGAAGGAAGAGGCCGGCAAGCAGGAGTGCGGCGAATTCATCGAGGCCAACTGGACCGATATGCGACCGCGTTCGGTGGTCGCGGCGATGGGTGGCTGAGCCCAGGAGCCGTGCCGTCCGGAGG
>NZ_JBHJQP010000081.1:0-33235 GCF_042262625.1 Streptomyces sp. NPDC056347
GGTCCGGGGCCGGGGCCCGCGGGCCCGGCCGCGGGATCAGGCGGCGGAGCGGGGAAGCGCGAGGGAGCGGTTCTCCTCGACGACCAGGTACCCCACGCTCGTGTACAGGTTCATGGCCACCTCGTTGCCGCCCCACACGGTGAACATCAGCGTCGACTCGCCGGCCGCGAGCGTCGCCGCCTCGCCCGCCACCATCGCCGCCCGGCCGAACCCCTTGCCCCGGTGCTCCTCCGCGATGCGCAGCCCGTAACCATAGGTCACGCCCGGCAGGTATCCGTGCTTCAGCCAGCCGTTGCCGACGGGCTCACCGTCCGCCTCCAGCACCAGGAACGTGTTGTCGGGCGTGTCCAGGCCCTCGGGAAGCAGCTCCGCGAAGTCGCGGTCGGACTTGCGCCGGGCCTCCTCGGGGCCCAGCGCCCCGGACCGCGCGATGTTGTGCGCGTAGGAGGCCTTCTCGACGGCGAGCCAGCCGGTGTACTCGGCCGGGGTCATCGGCCGACCGGTGATGCCCTCGACGGGCTCCGGCGGGGAGCCGATCCGCCGCGCCCTGAGCTGGCCGCGGACACCGTACGCGTCGAACGGACCGGTGTCGGGTCCGGCGAGCCGTACGCGGATCTGCTCCGCGCCGCGCTCCGCGCACCATGCCTCGGCCCAGTCCAGGGCGGCCCGCTCATGGCCCCGCCCGGCGTGGGCCGGGTCTATGCAGAAGTCGCCGATGCGGCTCGCGCGTGCGTCGTTCTCCCCGGCGGCGGCCACGGCGACGTACCCCACCCGTGTCCCGGCGTCCATGATCCCCGCGACGGTCCAGGCGTTCACGTGGCGGCGCGCACCGTCGAGCAGGCTCTCCGCGGCGGGGGCGTCGAGTCCGGACGCCGTGTACGCGGCGAGCCGCCGCCGTTCGAAGTCCTGCTGCCAGGCCGTGGTGTCGTCCAGCACGTCGAGTTCTGTCATCCGGCCACCCTACTCAGGGTGTTGGGCGGGCAAGGGCGGACGAGTCCGGGTACGTCGCATGGTCCCGGGGGTGCCCTGCGCGCGGGCGCGGGCAGGGCCGGCACCCGGTGGCACCGCGGCACGGTCCGCCCCGCCGGGAGCACCGGTGACCTGGCCGCCACGGCCCTCGGGGCGCCCGGCACGGTCTCTCGGACAGCCGTGATTCATGTTAGACCTGAATATATGGCTGATATCGGCCGATTCCGGGCGAGACTGCGACGCTCCGTCCGGCGATCAGATCGGCACGATGAAGGACGCCCGGGCCCCGGCGCCCCCGCGTCGTCCGCCCGGGACACGACCCACCGGTCCCCGGGCGGTCGCCTGCGCTCCCTGTTCAGCGTGCGCACCCTGGCGGGCCAGGTCTTCTGCTGCGTCCTCGGTCTCGTGCTGCTGCTCGTCGTGACGGGGACGGTCGCACTGATCGTGCAGGGCCGCCGCGACAGCATGTCCGACGCCCGGGACCGCACCCTGAGCGTCGCCTCCGCCTTCGCCCACTCGCCCGGCATGGTGCAGGCGCTGGACAGCGCGCACCCCACCGTACGGCTCCAGCCCCGCGCCGAGGAGGTCCGCCGCCAGACCGATGTGGCGTACGTCGTGGTGGCGAGCCCCGAGGGCGTGCGCTACACCCACCCCGATCCCGCGATGATCGGGCAGCGCATCACGGACCTCCCCCCGTACGCCCTGACCGGCTCCGGCTACACCCGTACCGTCGCCATGGGCAGCGGCCCCGCGGTCAGCACCCTCGTTCCGGTGCGCCGGCCCGACGGCTCGGTCGCCGGGCTGGTGTCCGTGGGCATCACCGTCGAGTCGGTGAACACCCTCGCCGACCGTTCCCTCCCGCTGGCCGCCGCCGCGGCGGCCGCCGCTCTCGCGATCACCACGGGCGGCGCGGCGCTTCTGGGCCGCCGGCTGCGGCGGCAGACCCACGGGCTCGGCCCGGCCGAGATGACCCGGATGTACGAACACCACGACGCGGTGCTGCACGCGGTCCGCGAGGGCGTGCTCATCGTCGACGCCGACCGGCGGCTGACCCTGGCCAACGACGAGGCCCGCCGCCTGCTCGACCTGCCGCCGGACGCCGAGGGCCGGCCCGTGGCCGCGCTCGGGCTGGCCCCGGAGACCGCGGAGCTCCTCGTCTCCGGCCGCACCGTCACCGACGAGGTGCTGCGGGCCGGGAAACGGCTGCTGGCCGTCAACCTCCGCCCGACCGACGCCCGGGGCGGCCCGCCCGGCACGGTGGTGACCCTGCGCGACACCACCGAACTCCGCGCGGTCACCGGACAGGCCGAACTCGCCACCGAACGGCTGCTGCTCCTGTACGAGGCCGGGGCCCGCATCGGCACCACGCTGGACGTCACCCGCACCGCCAAGGAGCTCGCGGACGTGGCGACCCCCGGATTCGCCGACGTCACCACCGTCGACATCGCCGACCCCGTGCGCCGCGGCGACGAGCCGGTCACCCCGCACGGCGCCACCCTGGAGATGCGCCGCACCGCCGTCACGTCCGCCACGGCCGAGCACCCGCTGTACCCGGTCGGCCACGTGGTGGGCTTCGTGCCCAGCCGGACCGGAGCCATGCGCGCCCACCGCGAGGACGCCGACCTGGCGGACGAGTTCCGGCGGCTGGGCCTGCGGAACTGGGACCCGGAGGTGGCCGAACGGATCAGGAACCACGGCTTCCACTCGATGCTGTCGGTGCCGCTGCACGCGCGCGGCACCGTACTGGGCATGGTCAACTTCTGGCGCGCGGGCGATTCGCGGCCGTTCGACGACGCCGATCTGTCCTTCGCGGAGGAGCTGGTCGCCCGGGCCGCGGTGGGGGTGGACAACGCCCGCCGCTACACCCGCGAGCACGCCCTCGCCGTGACGCTCCAGCGCAGCCTGCTGCCGCGCGGACTGCCCGAGCAGAGCGCCCTGGACGTCGCCTACCGCTACCTGCCCGCCTACGAGGGCGTCGGCGGCGACTGGTTCGACGTGATCCCGCTCTCCGGCGCCCGGGTGGCCCTGGTCGTGGGCGACGTGGTCGGGCACGGGCTGCACGCCGCGGCCACCATGGGGCGGCTGCGCACCAGCGTCCACAACTTCTCCTCGCTGGACCCCGCGCCCGACGAGCTGCTCTGGCACCTGGACGAGCTGGTCGCCCGGATCGACCGGGACGAGACCGAGGAGGGCGACGCCGAGATCGCCGGTGCCACCTGCCTGTACGCGATCTACGACGCGGTCAACGGCAACTGCACGGTGGCCCGGGCCGGTCACCCCGGGCCCGCGCTGGTCCTGCCCGACGGCACCGTGGAGTTCCCCGACGTCCCCACCGGGCTTCCGCTCGGGATCGGCGGCATGCCCTTCGAGGCCGCCGAGTTCCACGTACCCGAGGGCAGCCGGCTCGTCCTGTACACGGACGGTCTGATCGAGCGGCGCGGCCGGGACATCGACACCGGCCTCGACCTGCTGCGCCAGGCGCTCACCGGGGGAGACCGGACACCGGAGGAGACCTGCGACGCGGTGCTCGACGCGCTCCTCGGCGACCGGCCCGACGACGACGTCGCGCTGCTCGTGGCCCGCACCCGCACGCTCGACCCCGAGCAGGTCGCGCAGTGGCCCGTGGCCACCGACCCGGCGGCCGTCGCCGGCGTCCGCAAGAACGTCGCCCAGTGGCTCGCCGACCGGGGCCTGGAGGAGGAGGCCTTCGCCACCGAACTGATCCTCAGCGAACTGGTCACCAACGCGGTCCGCTACGGCACCGCCCCCATCGCCGTACGCCTGCTGTACGACCGCAACCTCATCTGCGAGGTGTCCGACAGCAGCAGCACCGCCCCGCACCTGCGGTACGCGGGGAGCACCGACGAGGGCGGCCGGGGCCTCTTCCTGGTCGCCCAGTTCGCCGAACGCTGGGGCACCCGCTACACGGACACCGGCAAGGTCATCTGGTCGGAGCAGACGGTCGGCGAAACGGAGGAGACCCCCCTGTAATCCCTTGTTTGCCGCTTCGGCAAGGTAGTTTGCCGAAATCGTGCCGCCTCATGGACGCTCTCCGGCGAAAGGGAGGTGCTCCTGATGAGCGGAACGAGTGACGCGGTGGCGAGCGGCGGGAGGACGGCGGGGCCCGGTGCGGACCGGCGCTACGACGTGGTGGTGATCGGCGGCGGTGCGGCCGGGCTGAGCGGGGCGGTGACCCTGGCCAGGGCGCGCCGCTCGGTGCTGGTGCTCGACGCGGGCGAGCCGCGCAACGCCCCGGCCGCGCACATGCACGGCTACCTGGGGCACGACGGGCTCCCGCCGTCGCGGCTGCTGGCCGTCGGCCGCGGAGAGGTGACCCGGTACGGGGGCGAGGTCGCCGCTGGTGCCGTGGCCGCCGCCGAGCGGCTGCCCGGCGGCGAGGGCTTCCGTGTGGTGCGGGAGGACGGGACGGCTGTCGTGGCCCGTGCCCTCCTGGTGGCCACCGGCCTGGTCGACGAGGTGCCGAAGGTGCCGGGCGTGGCCGAGCGCTGGGGGCGCGAGGTGCTGCACTGCCCGTACTGCCACGGCTGGGAGGTCCGCTCCCGCCCGGTCGGCGTCCTGTCCACCGGCCCGCTGGCCGTGCACCAGGCACTGATGTGGCGGCAGTGGACCGAGGACGTCACGCTCTTCGGCCACACCGGACCGGAGCCCGCCGGGGAGGAGTACGAGCAGCTGGCGGCGCGCGGGATCGCGGTGGTCGACGGTGAGGTGACCGGCCTGGAGGTGACGGACGACCGGCTCGCCGGGGTGCGGCTGGCCGGCGGCCGGGTGGTGGCGTGCGAGGCGGTCGTGGTGCAGCCCCGCTTCGTGGCCCGCACGGAGGGGCTCGCCGGTCTCGGCCTGGAGGTGACCGAGGTGACGGTGGGCGGCGCACCGGCCGGGACCTGCCTGGCCACCGGCCCGGCCGGGTCCACGCGGGTGCCCCGCGTACGGGTGGCGGGGAACGCCGCCGACCCGAAGGCCCAGGTCGTCGTGGCCGCGGCGGCCGGGATGCAGGCCGCGGTCGCGCTCAACGCGGACCTGACCGACGACGACGTACGCCGTGCGGTCGCCGCCCGCCGGGCCTGAGCGGAGCCCGGCGGACGGAGGCCGCACGGCGAGAGGAGGAGCGCCGGGCCGGGAGCGGTCCCGGCCGGCGGGGGAGAGGCGTCAGGCCTGGGGCGCGGCGGCCTTGATCGCGGAGATGTCGAAGGTGAGCTTGACCTTGTCGCTGACCATCACGCCGCCGGTCTCCAGCGCCGCGTTCCAGGTCAGGCCCCAGTCGGAGCGCAGGATGTTCGCGCTGCCCTCGAAGCCGACCCGCTCGTTGCCGTAGACGTCGGTGGCGGAGCCGTTGAACTCCAGGTCGATGGAGAGCGGGCGCGTGACGTCCTTGATCGTCAGGTCGCCGGTGATGCGGTACTGGTCGCCGCCGAGCTGCTCGGCGTGCGTCGAGCGGAACGTCATGAGCGGGAACTTCTCGGCGTCGAAGAAATCGCCGCTGACCAGGTGGCCGTCGCGGTCGGCGATGCCGGTGTCGACGCTGGCGATCTTGACGTCGATGGCGGCGGTGGAGTTGGCCGGGTCGGCTCCGTCCAGCTTCAGGCTGCCCTCGTGCTCGCCGAAGGAGCCGCGCACGTTGGTCACCATGGCGTGGCGCACGGTGAAGCCGATGCTGCTGTGGGCCGGGTCGATCGTGTAGTCACCGCTGAGGGCGGCCAGGGCCGGGTCCACGGCGGCGGGGGTGGCGGCGGGGGCGTTGTTGTTGTTCTTGCGGTTGAACAGAGCCATGGCTCCTCCTCGGGACGTGATGCGACGGGGCGTGGGGATCACGGCTGTCGCGGTTGTTGTTTAACCTTCAACGAGATTGACTGTACCGGTATCTAGTTAAAATTTCAACCGTCTCTGTCGGGACTCACCCGAATGCAGTACCGGGATGTCGTCGGGCGGCGTGAACGGCGGCCGAACGTCACCCCAATTGCCGCCGGGTGATGCGCCCACCCTCTGGCGGACGCGCGTAGAACTCGGGCAGTATCTCCCTGCCCTTACTTGTCATGAGCAGGAGGATCCCCCCATGTCGTCCGCAATGAGACTGCGCCCCGTCCTGACCGCGCTCGCCCTGGTGCTCGGCGTGTTCTTCGCCCCGGGCTTCGGTGTGCTCGGCGGGAACGCCCCCCAGGCCCACGCCGTCACCAAGCTCACCCACGCCGAGGCCACCGCCCGCTTCAGCTCCTCCGGGGTCACCTGGTCGTCCTCCGGCGGCTGCTCCAACCGCAACGTCGCCACCTGCACGTCCTTCGACCAGCTCAACCTGCCGACCGCCCAGGGCGCCCAGACCCTCAAGAGCGCCACCGGCTGCGCGCTGAACATCACCGGCGGCACCGAGACCGGCCACGCCGGCGGCACGTACTCGCACTGGAACGGCTACAAGCTCGACTTCGGCAAGTCGACCTGCCTCACCAACTACATCCACAACACGTTCACCTACATCGGCCTCCGCGGCGACGGCGCTCCCCAGTACAAGGCGGGCTCCGGCAACATCTACGCCGACGAGGGCAACCACTGGGACGTGACGTACTACAACTGCGGCGGCTGCTGACCCCGCAGCGCGCACGACAGCACCCGGATGCCCCGCTCCGACCCGACCCGTCGGAGCGGGGCATCCGCACGCCGGGGCGACGGCGAGGACGCAGGCCACGGGCGTGTTGGCGGCGCGTTGCGGCGCTGTTGGGACGCGGCGGGATGCTCTTCCTGTCGGCCGGGGACCTCCCGCTGGGCGAGGACTTCCTGCCGGGCGCGACCGAGAACGACGACGAGAAGGAACACGGGGGCGGGATCATGAGGAACAAGAGGAGCCGGGTGCTCACCCGGGCGCTGCCGGTCGCGGCGATGGCCTTCGCCGCGCTGGTGGGAACGGGCAATCCGGCCTCGGCCGCCGGCCTGGGGTGCAGCGGCTACAGCTGCGACGGATGGGACCCCAATCCGGTCAGCTGGGACTCCGGCCCGGACACCGACGCCACGGCGACCGTCACCGGCTTCGCCACCGTGGCGCTGCGCTCCGGCAAGAAGGACGGCCGGTGGTACGGCTGGGCGAAGACGGCCACGCGGTACAGCCCCTACGGCGTGTGGATCGACCGGTCCACGGACGGCGGCAAGACCTGGGACGGCCTGCGCGGCTACCAGCACCGCGACGGCGGGGACGTCTACACCCCGATGCAGTACTGGCCGGACGGCACCTGGCTGCGCGCCTGCGTGAACGTCGAGGGCATCGAGCTGAAGTGCACGAGCTGGGTCAGCTGACACACGTCCGCGTCGGCCCCCCGGCCTCCGGCTGAGGGGAGGGGGACGGGGGAACGGACGAGGCAGTGGCCGCACCGGACGGGGGCGGTACGGGGGAAGCGGCCACCCTCTGCGAAGGAGGTACGGGGGACACGGTCACCTCCTTCGGGGGCGAGGGCGCGGGCAGGGCCGGCAGACCGGCCAGGCCCGCGCGACTCGCCTCGATGTGCTGCGCCATGCCATGGTGCAGCCCCAGCTCCAGACACTGCTCCCAGCAGGACCGGGCGGCCTCCCGCTCCCCGAAGTGCTGGTGCGTACGGGCCATGTAGGCCAGGCAGTCCGCGGTGCCGCCGGGATCGTCCATCCGCCGCCGGATGGCCAGCGCCTCCGACTGCGCCTCCAACGCCGCCTCCCGGTCGCCCAGATGACGCCGGACATCGCCGAGATGGGTGAGACTGGTGGCCAGGAAGACACCGTGCCGCTGCTCGCGCAGAGCCGCGATGACCTTCTCGTACGTCAGCACGGCGAGCGTGTACTCGCCCAGCAGGTTCTGGGCGTCCGCGATCCGGCTCAGGGCCAGCGCCTCGCTGCGGGGACTACGGGTACGGCGGTACAGCTCGTGCGACCTCTCGGCAAGGACCAGCCCCTGCCGGGCGTCCCCGGTCTGGGAGTGCAACGACGACATGTTGCCGAGGATCGACGCCTGGGCCAGCAGGTCACCGGCGTCGGTGAAGAACTCCAGGGCCCGGCCCAGGTGCTCCAGACACTGCTCGTTGCGGTACGCCATGCCGTGCGCGACGGCCGTCCGGCGGTGCAGCCACGCCTGGCCGAGCGTGTCCCCGTGCGCCACCGCGATGTCCATCGCCTGCCGCAGACAGGCGTCCCACTCACCGGTCCACCAGTGGGTCGTCGCGTACCCGAAGAGCCCGGCGGCCAGACGCCAGGCGATGTCGGAGCGCCCGGCCTCACCGGCCCGGGCGAGGGCCTCCCGGATCGCGGGCAGCTCCCGCTTGGTCCACTCGATGGCGTCCGCGTCCTCCGCGAACTCCGGCAGGGCGGAGCCCACGGGTTCGTTGAGCGGCGGCGGGGACTGCGTCTCGTGGCTGGCCACCGCACAGGCGGCGCCGACCGCCCGCGCGTACCAGACGAGCATCCGTACGGTGGCCGCCTCCCGCTCGCCCGCGGGCTCCTCCTCCGCCGCGCACTGCGCGGCGTACTCGCCCAGCAGGTCGTGGAGCGCGTACCGGCCGGGGCCGGGACCGTGCACGAGGTTCGCGTCGACCAGGAGCTCCAGGACGGCGGACGCGTCGTACTCGGACGCGCCCAGCAGGGCCGCGGCCGACCGGGTGGTGAAGACGTGCGGCTTCCACAGGCCGAGCAGCCGGAAGGCGCGGGCCGCCTCGCGCTCGGGGGCATTGCCGCTGTCACGGATCGCCCGGTAGCTCATGTCGAAGGTGTGCCGTACGGCGACCGCGCCCATCGACAGCGCCTGGAGACGGCCCCGGTCCGGGGCGAGGCGCTCGGCCAGCAGCGCCAGCGGCCACGACGGGCGCGAGGAGAGCCTGCCGCCGACGATCCGCAGGGCCAGCGGAAGCCCCCCGCAGGCGGTCAGGATGTCGGCCAGGGCGGCCGGTTCGTGCGCGATCCGGTCCGCGCCGCAGAGCCGGGACAGCAGGGCGAGCTGCTCCTCGGCACCGAGCGGGCGCAGCGGCATCATCTCGACACCGGGCAGCTCGACCAGCAGCTGACGGCTGGTGATCAGCACCGCGCCCGGACCCTGCGGCGGGAGCAGCGGGGTGACCTGGGCGGCGTCCCGGGCGTTGTCCAGGACCAGCAGGACCCGGCGGCCCGCGATCGCGGACCGGAACAGCGCCGCCCGGTCGTCCGTGTCGTCCGGCAGCGCCGCCGGGCGCGCCCCGAGGTCGGCCAGGAACCGGGCCAGCAGGTCGTGCGCGCTGCGCGGGCCCCCGCCGCTGAACCCCCGCAGGTCCGCGTAGAGCGTGCCGTCCGGGAATTCGTCCTGCACCAGCCGGGCCACATGGACGGCGAGCGCGGTCTTCCCGACGCCGCCCATCCCCGAGATCACGACGGGCCGCCGCGAGGCCGCGGCGTCGCGCAGCAGCGCCGCCACCGCGGCCGCCTCACGCTCCCGGCCGGTGAACTCCGGTACGGAGGAGGGGATCTGGTACGGCGGACGGGGTGCCGGTGCCAGGACGGGCGGGGCCGGGGGCTGCTCCCCGTCCAGCAGTTCCTGGTACGAGGCGCGGACGGCCGGGCCGGGCTCCGTACCGAGCTCGTCCACCAGCGAGCGGCGCAGGGTGTGGAAGACCTCGAACGCCTCGGCCTGGCGCCCGGTGCGGTGCAGGGCGAGCATGAGCTGGCGGTGGAGCTCCTCGCGCAGCGGGTTCTCGGCGGCCAGGACGGCGAGGTCGGTGAGGATCTCGCGGTGGTTCCCGAGGCGGAGCTCGGCGTCGAAGGCCCATTCGCGTGCCTGGAGGCGGAGTTGGCCGAGCCGGTGGATCCGCAGGGTCGGGCCGCGCTGGTCGCGGTACGGGGTGAGGTCGGCGAGCGGCGCCCCGCGCCACAGGGCCAGCGCCGCCCGGCTCTCCCCGAGGACCTTCTCCCAGTCGCCCGCCTGGTGGGCGAGACCGGCGGCACGCACCCGGGCCTCGAACACCTCGATGTCCAGATCGCCCTCGGCCACCAGGAGCTGGTAGCCGGGCGCCACGGTCAGCAGCCGCTCGTCCCCGGTCGCGGCGAGGAGCCGGCGCAGCCGGGTCGCGTGGTTGGCGAAGGACGCCTCGACGCTGGAGGGCAGCTCATCGCCCCACATCGCCTCCTTCAGCGAGTCCTTGGACACCACCCGGTTCGGCTGGAGCAGCAGCGCGGCCAGCAGCACCCGGACCTTGAGCCCCGTCACCGGCCTCAGCGCCGTACCGTCGTGCACCACCAGCGGTCCAAGCAGCCCGAACCTCAGCATTACGCCCCCCAAGGCGACAACGGTCGGCATCCGTGCTGCGGAGGAGAGGAACGGAGGGACCGGCTGGGGCACATCGTAATCCGAACGGGGGACACAAGATCAACAGGCGCGGGCGGGCGGGGCGGTCACATCCGCCCGCCCGCCCGTGACGCCCGTCCGGCCTGGTCAGCAGTGCGAGTTGTCGCTGATGCGGATACCGGTGATGGTGGTGGTGCCGGACATCACGTTGTAGATCTCGGCGTCCGAGGTGAGGCATACGGTGGTCTGGTTGGAACCCGAGACCGTGCGGACGTACACCACGTCGTCGTGCCGGGTGTTGAGCACCGAGAAGGGGCTGCGCGGCGCGACCGACTGGAAGTAGTCCGTGATGTCCCGGTACATCGCGACCGGGGCGCCCTCCCCGGCCATGTTGTTCCAGACGCACACGTACGGGTAGGGGCAGCCGTTGAACGCCGCCTGCGCCGGGGACGCCGGGGCCGTCAGGTTCAGCGTCAGGGCGGCGACGGCCGCGGCGGAGACCCCGAGGATCCCGCGCTTGGTGACCTTCATCTTCATCTCGGTGTCCGTCCGTTCCTCAGTGGTTGCTCGGGACGTAGGCACCGCAGCCGTAGCCGTCCTTGGTCGCGATCAGGAGGGCGTCACCGGTGTTGGGGCCGACGATGCCGTCCACGGACAGGTGCTCCCACCGCTGGAAGGCCCGGATGGCACCGTCGGTGTCGGGGCCGAAGGAGCCGTCGACGGCGACGGTGTGGTAGCCGGTCGAGAAGGAGAGGTCGTTGACCAACTGCTGTACGCACTTGACGCCGTTGTACGTGTTGGCCTGGCCGTAACCGATCCACGGAGCCCCGGCGGCGGCGTGGGCGTTGACGCTCCACCCGCCGACGGCCAGGCAGACGGCTGCGGCGGCGGTCGTCCCGGCCCTCATGATGCGTGACTTCATCTCTACTGCTCCCCGATTCCCTGGGCTGACGTGCGGTCCTTGACGTCCCCCACACTGACCGGCCACCGCAATCCCGCTCCAACACGCGGCCAACACCCCGGGACCAACCGGCCGGCGACGGAGGGGAATCCGCGGGCGACGGGGAAGCGGATGCCTGACGCCGTGCCCGGGTGATTGACTGCCCCGTATGTCATCGACGCTGGGCACATCC
The DNA here is from genome assembly GCF_042262625.1 of Streptomyces sp. NPDC056347. Taxonomy (NCBI): domain Bacteria; kingdom Bacillati; phylum Actinomycetota; class Actinomycetes; order Kitasatosporales; family Streptomycetaceae; genus Streptomyces; species Streptomyces sp. NPDC056347. Next base: position 11,377 of record NZ_JBHJQP010000081.1, read on the forward strand.
CGACCCGACCAGGCCTCCTACATGCTGCGCGCCGCCGCCGGTGACGCGGGCCGCGCGTACAAGCGGCGGATGCTGGACCTGCTGGACATCCGCGCGGGCCAGACCGCCCTGGACGTGGGGTGCGGTCCGGGTACGGATCTGCCGGCGCTGGCCGAACGCGTCGGGGACGGCGGCACGGTCATCGGCGTGGACCGTGACCCGGACATGCTCGCCCGGGCCCGCGAACGTACGGAGGACCTGCACCGGGTGGAGATCCGCGAGGGCGACGCGCACGCCCTGCCCGTCGAGCCGGGGACGGTGGACCGGGCCAAGGTCGACCGGGTCCTGATGCATGTCGCCGAACCGGCGGACGTTCTCGCCCAGCTCCACCGCGCGACCCGTCCGGGCGCCCGGATCGGCCTCGCCGAACCCGACTGGGACACCCTGGTCGTCGATGCCGAGGACCTCGGAACGAGCCGCGCCTTCACCCGGTTCACCACGGCGGAAGTCGTACGCAACGCGACCATCGGCCGCAGCCTCGCCCGCCTCGCCGAACGCGCGGGCTTCCGCGTCGAAACGGTGCTCGCCACCACGCCGGTCTTCCGCGACTTCGACGCCGCGGATCACACCCTGGGCCTCGGCCGCAACATGGAGAAGGCCATCGCCGCGGGCCATGTCGACCGCGACCGCGGCCACCGCTGGTTCGCCGGCCTGTCGCAGGGACCGTTCTACGCGTCTTTTACGCTCGTCACCGTGATCTGTTCCCGCTGACGCGAGGGTGAGGCCGGCTCAACTGTGCACTGGACGGTGGTTCGCGCGGTCGGGATTCTGGTGTTCCTGATGGGCGCGGTGAGCGCGGCGTCCGCGGTCCTGCCCGCGAGGGCGGGGATGGCGGAGCTCCTGAGCGATGCCAGGGCGGGGCGGATGTCCTCGGTCCACCTCGTCCAGGTGTCCCCGGTGGAGGTGCGGGTCCGGTGGGGCGACGGGTTCCTGGAGAGCAAGGCGTACACGTACCGGTTCGAGTCCCTTCCGGGGACGGATCCCGAGAACGCCTTCGGGCACATCCTCCGGGAGCGGCTCGGAGCACAGACCGCGGCGCGCCTGACGTTCGACAGGACGGACCCGCTGGCCCCCATGGGCGGCCTGTCGACCCTGGTCCCCCTGCTCTACTGGCGCGTCATCGAGGCGGCATGGCTCAAGTGGGCGTCCCTGGCCGTCTTCGCGGCGGGGGTGACCGCGATGCTCACCCGGGAGATGAAGCGCACGCCCAGCGCCGGATACTGGCTGCTCTCCGCCTTCGTGGGCCCCGGCGTACCGGCCTGTCTCTGGACCGAGCCCCACTCGCTCCGCCACCCCGTCGGTTCGGTGGGGCGCGACTCCGCGATCTCGGGATGGGGCGTCGTCGTCCGCTCGGCCTGCTGGGCCGTGGCGATCCTGGCGGCGACGTGGGCAGCGCTGTCGCTCCGGTAGACAGCGGCTCCGGCCATGCGCGTCGATGAACCCGCGGGTTCGAGGAGCGGGCCGGTCCGAGGGGTGGGCCGGCCGGGCGTGATCACGACCGGCTCCGTCGCCGTACTGCTGCAATCCACCGAAATCCCTGCGAACGGAAGGTCCCGTCCGATGTACGCAACAGATCCGGCAGAAGCCCGCATCGATGACGCGAGCAATGTCCTGGTCGCACCGTCGGCGCTGAAGGAAAACGAATTGACCAGGGAATTCTTCGGATCCGTGGTCACACCGGAGGATCTTGCTTCCGGTTCGCTCGACCTCGCGCAGAGGAACGTCTACCTGTGTGGCGACATATCCGGGATCGACGACCGCCGGCTACGGGAGGCCGCACGAGTATGCGTCATCCGGGAGCTGTCGCACGACTACGAAAAGGACGTCGCCGAATCCTGGACCCTCGTCGACCTCGGCCGGGTTCCCGTCCGTGTGCACGGCGTCGGTGTGTACTACCGCCGGTTCTTCGGACTCGACGAGGACCACTTCGGGCGAATCCGTGCGGAGCACGCGTTCCAGTCCCTGACGGAGTCCACCAAGCCCGGAACGGCTCATCGCAGCGGAATCTATCTGACGCCCGTCACACGCATCGGTGACGAACTCCATTTCCGCCTGCTCCGGTGCTCCACGAATCTCTCGGGGCCGACCGAGGGTTTCCGCCCGACCGACACGCACATCGTCGAGGCTCTGAACCGCGAGGCCGCCACCGTCTTCCGGGACCAGGCGCCGCTCAATCACGTACTCGCTCAGACCTACCACAACACCCTTGCCACCCCGGAGCGCAAGCAGTCCAAGGCCAGGATCTCGGCCCATGCCGACAAGACCAAGGACATGCCCCCCAACGGCATCATGGCCTTCTGTACTTTCTACGACCGGCTCGACAAGCTGCGGCCCATGACCGGGGACGCCTTCGACCACGGCATGAAGGGTGCCAGCGGACTGACCAGACTCCGCTTCCACCTCAAGGAGCCGGCCGAAGAGCGTGACGGGGTTTCGCTCCCGCCGCATTTCACCGTGACGCTCTATCCCGGCTCCGTCTTCTTCATGCCGCTGTCCACCAACCGCCTGTACACGCACGAGATCCGGCCCTCGGCGCTGGACGCCGAGCTGCTGCCGACCCGTCTGGGGTACGTGGTGCGCTGCTCGAACACCGAAGCCGTGCACAAGAACGGCCACACGTTCCTCGAAGTGGCCGGAGACCTGGTGAGGATGGGACCGCCCACCCCGGACGGAATGGACGAACTGCGCAGGCTGTACGCCGAGGAGAACAGAACCTCGTCCTTCATCGACTACGGCGAAGAATTTCTCTTCAGCATGAATACGGGAGACTACCTTGCCCCCCGAGCCTAGGATTTCGGACGAGATCCTCTCGTTCGCATTGCCGGCCGAGGAGAACCTCTTCGCCGAGCTTTCGGCGCCGGTCCGCTGGGAAGAGGGAGGGAAAGGCCGACGGGGTGCCGTGCTCACCAGGACCGACGACACGGGCGGTGTGCCTCTCGTACGCACCACCACCCGGTACAGCAGCCCGGCGCAGCGTTTCCGGACGGTGCACGAACGACTGGCGCAACGGATTCAGGAGTGTGCCGGGCTCTCGGCCGGATTCAACAACGCCCTCGTGGAGAGCTACACGAACGCCTACAGAACCATGGGCAGTCACTCCGACCAGGCCCTCGATCTGGCCGATGATTCGTTCATTGCCGTTTTCTCCTGCTACCGGCATTCCGAAGCGATCCCGCAGAGAAAGCTGATCTTCGAATCGAAGGAGTCCGACGGCGAGAAGTTCGAGATACCCCTGGCCCACAACGGTGTGGTCGTCTTCTCCACCGACTCGAACCGGCGGCTCAGGCACAAAATCGTCCTGGACGCCCCTGTCCGGGCGGCGGACAATGAATGGCTGGGCGTAACGTTTCGAACGTCGAAGACCCTCGTCCGGTACAGCGACGGGCACGCCTGCCTTCCGCGGGGCGCACGTCTGACAGTGGCCGACGAAGAACAGAGACGTGAGTTCTACCGACTGCGGCGCCGCGAGAACAAGGAGACGGACTTCGTCTACCCCCTGCTGACGTACACCGTCAGCGAGAGCGATCTGATGCCGCCTCTCTGACCCGTGAGGGCGGGGAGGGTGCGGTCCGGCCGACGAGAACGTGAGGAGCACAGACTTTGGGCGCGGATGTGAACACGGACGTTCTGCGCGGTGATTTTGTGGTTCTTCGGCCCACCGGGAGTGAGGACGCCCCCGCGCTGGTCGCCATTCGGGCCACGCCCGAGGTGCGGGCACGATGGCGGGGCGCGGAGGATCTCCGGGCGGAGGTGCTGGCCGGACTCGACGACCCGGACACCCGTTGCCTGACCGTCGAGTACGAGCACCGCATCATCGGCATGATCCAGTGGTACGAGGAGGAGGACGCCGAGTACCGGCACGCGGGCATCGACCTCTTCCTCGACCCCGCGGTGCACGGCCGGGGCCTCGGCACCGACGCCGTACGGACACTGGCCCGCCACCTCGTCGACGACCACGGCCACCACCGGCTGGTCATCGACCCGGCCGCCGACAACACGGCGGCGATCCGCTGCTACACCAAGGTCGGTTTCCGGCCGGTCGGCGTGATGCGGCAGTACGAGCGCGGCGCGGACGGCACCTGGCACGACGGCCTCCTGATGGACCTCCTGGCCGCCGAACTGGTCCGCTGACCCCGCAATCCTGCCCTCCAAGCCTTCCAGCGTCACAGTGATCAAGGACGCGGCCGGCCGGTACTTTGCGCTCTTTGTGATCGAGACCGACCGGGACGCCGACCTTGCCACCACACCCGACGCCGAGGGCCTGCCCGGCGTCGGCATCGGCCTCGGGATCAAGCACTTCGCGGTCCTGTCCGACGGTACGAAAGTCTCCTTCCCGCGGTTTCCGCGCCGGGCGGAGAAGAAGCTCAAGAAGTCTCAGTGTGAGCTGGCCCGGAAGGACGCCGAGGGCCGGCTACGCGGCGCAGACCCCGGACCGGAAGGCGGGCGCCCTCTCCCATCGGGGAGAGGACGCACGTCACTGCTTGCCGTAGCCGACGGGGTCGACCGTGACACCCGGACCGGAATCCGAGCCGTCCGTCACCGGGAGGCTGAGGCTGATCCGGAGCGTCACGGAGTGCGTCTCGTTCGGCGGGGTCACGACGATGGAGACGATCCGGAGGCCAGTGCCGCCGGTGTCGTTGCGCGGGGTGTGGAGCGTGAAGCGGGTGGTTTCGCCGCCGCCGAGGACGACCTCCTGCGGGGTGTTCGCGCTGCGGTCCGCGCTGAAGGTGTCGCCGTCCGACGTATTCAGGTCGACGCCGGGGAAGCCCTTGAGCGAGCAGGCGTCGCTGTTGTTCTTCAGGCTGACCAGGACGTCGCCCTCGCCCATGCCGTGGTTGGCGGCGATGGTGAGATTGGCCGTCTTGCAGGGGCCGGTGTTGATCTGGCCGCCGCCGCTGCCCTTGTCACTGCCGTTGCCGGAGTCGCCGCCCTTGCTGCCGCCGTCCGTGGCGGTTCCGCCGTTGCCGCCGGTGCTGCCCGAGGAGGCCGCGCCGTTCTCGGCGGCGGGGGAGGAAGCGCTGTCCTGCGACGGAGCGGCGTCGATGTCGCCTTCCTGGCAGGCCGTCAGGGTCAGGCCCGCGAGGACGGCCACGGTGGCGAGGGTCAGCTTCTTCGTCAGCTTCGACTGGACGTGCATCGGGACTTCCTTGCTGTGGTTCGGGACGGCGGTGCGCTACTGATCATTGAGACACAGCCTGCGCCTGGCCCGTTCCGATCTCGCACTGCTGGGACGTGTCCCTGACAGACCTGTTACACACGGGCCCGGCACTCGGACCGCCGCACTCGGCCCGCCGTATGCAACCGCTGGAGCGCCGCGCGGATCTGGGCGACGACGTGCGCCGGGCGGGCGAACACGTCGGCGTCGTCGTCGGCGGCGGTTGACCGCAGCAGCGACCTGGCCTCGGAGCACGCCTGGATGCGGTTGAAACGGTCGATGTCGCTCCGGTTCGGCTCCCGGCTCCCGGCTCCCGTGGTACGGGTGCCCCTCGATCTCGACAGTGAGCCCTTCCGCCCGGAACAGGAAGTCGAGGAACACCTGCGGCCCGCCCCGCCCCGGCGAGCCCGCCCCGCCCGATCAGGCCCCCACGCTCACCGTGAAGCGGCGCGGGTTGCCGTCGTTGGCGGCGCCCGAGACGTCGGGCTGGCCGTCCGGGCGGACGTCGTCGTACGGGAACGCGTAGCCGATCGGGGTGTTGGCGTGGACGACGCGGGACCAGTGGTTGGTGTCCGGGTCCTGGTAGTAGTCGGCGGGGGAGGTGCCGTTCGGCTGGTCGGGGTGGGTGAGCATCAGGGAGCGGTTGAAGCCGGAGGCGAGGCGGGCCAGGAGGGCCTTCTTGTCGTCGGAGTCGGCCGGGTTGTTGGTGAACGGGCCGTGGTTGCAGGTGAAGACGTCCTTGGAGGTGGGCTTGGCGAAGGTGTGCCCGCCCTCGAAGGTCAGGACGTCGCCGTCCACCCGCCCGGTGCGTACGCCGCGCCCGCCCTGGAGGTCGATGCGCAGGTCGGTGGAGCGGTACTTGTCCCAGACCCGGTCGATGTACGAGGTGAACGCGTCGCGGAACGGCATCTGGTCCGGCCGGTCGAAGTACGGCGCCATCAGACTCTGCGGGGAGATCACCCGCAGTACGTTGCCGTCCCCGCCCCGGATCACCAGCTTGTCCCAGGGCCGGCCGTCGGCGGCGGACTGGGCGGTGAGGCCGTCCGCGATGCGCTGGACCGCGCCGTCCGGGAGCGGGGCCACGGTGTGCGTCGCGTCGCCCTCCAGGGTCAGACCGATCGGCAGCGCGGTCACCAGGTCCACGTAACTGATGTTGGCGTACAACTGCTGCGGGTTGAACGTGAACTCGCAGAACGACCAGGTGCGCCCGTAGTTGACATCGGTGGGCGTCGCGAAGGCTGGCTCGACCACCTCGGGGCCCGGGTTGAGGAAGAACGTGAGGGTGTCGTCGCGTACGAAGTAGACGCGGGCGCCATACATCTGAGGAAGCGTCAGAACCACCGGCGCGGCACCCGCCGCGTTCAGCGGGATCGCGCAGTCGACGGGCAGCGGGGTCTGCGGGGCGGACGGGGAGTCCGGGCGGTAGGGGGTGCCGTCGGCCCGCAGCAGGACCCAGTGGCCCGAGCCCTGCTCGCGGCCGGTGACGTACGCGTTGACCTTGCCCGGCAGGGAACGGTTCGCGAGGGCGAGTTCACAGGTCGCGGGGGCGGCGTGCGCGCCCGGGGACAGGGCGGCGCCCCATGCCGGGTACGTGAGAGCGGTCGCGGCGGCGGTGGCGCCGCCCTTCAGGAACAGCCTGCGTGAGATCACGGGGACTCCTGGGAGGTGTGGGGGGAATCTCCACTCTCGTGAGGGCCATTCCCGCCGTCAAGACTTATGACTGAGAGCGCTCTCAAGCGAGTGAACTTTTCACGACTCCAACTCATCGGAGGCCGAGGTGCGTACGGGGGCGCCGAGAGGAACCCCTCGTGACCTCATCGGTTCGAACGGATGTCGGCGATTCGTTCCGGTGGTCCACGCCGACCTGCGAGCATCGGCGGAATGAGAGAGCTGTTGCCCGCCGACCCCCGGAAGGTCGGCCCGTACCGGCTGCTGGCGCGGCTGGGGGCCGGCGGAATGGGTGAGGTGTTCCTCGGGCGCTCGCCGGGCGGGCGGACCGTCGCGGTGAAGGTCGTACGCCGGCCGCTCGCCGAGGACGTGCACTTCCGGCGGCGGTTCAGCCGCGAGGTGGCGGCCGCCCGCCGCGTCGGGGGCTTCTACACCGCGCAGGTCGTCGACGCGGACACCGAGGCCGACCAGCCGTGGCTGGTCACGTCCTACATCCCCGGTCCGTCGCTCCGCGAGGCGGTCACCGCGTACGGCCCCTTCCCGGCGGAGGCCGTCGCGGGGCTGGGCGCGGGCCTTGCCGAGGGGCTGCGGGCCATCCACGCGTGCGGAGTGGTCCACCGCGATCTCAAGCCCGGAAACGTGCTCCTCGCCGACGACGGGCCCCGGGTCATCGACTTCGGCATCGCCCGCGCCCTGGACGAGACGTCCGAGCTCACCAGGTCCGGCGTGGTCGGCACCCCCGCCTACATGTCGCCCGAGCAGATCCGGGGCGAGGAGGCCGGGCCGGCCGGCGACGTCTTCTGCCTGGCGGCCGTGCTGGCCTGGACCGCCACCGGAGAGGCCCCGTTCGGCGGCGGTCGCAAGGAGGCCGTGATGTACCGCGTCGTGCACGAGGAGCCGGACCTGACGGGTGTACCGGCCACGCTCGCACCGCTCATCGCCGCAGGCCTCGCCAAGGCGCCAGGCACCCGGCCCGGCGTGGACGAGATCCTCGACCGCTGCGCCGCCCTGGCCGGACCGGACGGACTCCGCCTCCCGGACGCGGTGGCCGAGCTGATCGACGAGCGGGTGGTGCGGACGATGCGGGCGGTACGCACGGCGCCGACGGTACAGGCGGGGCGAACGGTACGGACGGACGCGGTGGTCACGCGCGAGACGCTGCCCGAACCGACGCCCGAACCGGCACCCGTCCCGACGCCCGAACCGCTCCCCGCGCCAGGGCGCGAGCCGAAAGCCGAACCCGTGCCCTTCCCGGACCGGGCCGCGCCCCGGCAGCTGCCGCGTGTCCGGGCCACCGCGCTGAAGTCCCCGAGGGGCCACACCTCCGTGGCCCTGCCCCGGCAGCACGCGATGCCGGGCCCGGCGACGGGAATGAGGATCGTGCGCTGGCACAAGCGGGTGGGTGACGAGGTCGCGGTGGACGAGCCGCTCTTCGACGTCGCCTGGAAGGGGGGAGGGGCCGTGATCACCGCCCCGGTCGCGGGCACGATCCTGACCGTCTACCTGAGCGAGGCCACCACGGCCCGGGTCGGTGCCGTCGCCGCGGTGATCGGCACACCGGAGGAGAAGGCCCCGCGCAGGGGCTGGATCGTCAGGCGGCCGTAGGAACGGCGACGCGGCACAACGGGCGGGGACCGCGGGGATCGGCACTTGCTCCGCTGTGACTACGGAGCTGTCTGAGCGCGGACTGCTGGGCGAACGTGCCGACCGGTCCGCGGAGTTCATCGGGACCGGCCGCTACGACGGATCGGCACCCGCGACCGATGTCATGCCGTACGAAGGCCGGGCGGTGTGCCGAGGGGCCCAGGGTCGGTGCGAGGGATCGAGGCCGCTGGTTGTCGGGTGGTGGTTCTCAGACCGTGGCGTTCAGGAAGGCGGTCCAGGCGGCCGGGGGCACGGTCAGGACGGGGCCTTCGGTGACCTTGGAATCGCGGATGTGGACGGCGGCGGGGTGCGCGGCCACCTCCACGCAGTTGCCACCCTGATCGCTGCTGTAGCTGGACTTGCGCCAGTCGTAGGCGACCTCCACGCAGTTGCCGCCCTGGGGGCTGCTGTAGCTCGACTTGAACCAGGAGAGGGTGGCGGAGGGGGAAGCCGGGTGTGCTGCGCGGGTCATGTCTCTCCAAGCAGTTCGTCCAGTAGCCGGGCGCTCGCATCGACGGAGAGCGCCTGCGAACGCAGCATCCCATATTTCTGCTGGAGCACGCTGACCTGATCTGGGTCCTCGTGCAGGTAGCTGGTCAGCTGTCCCTCCACGTACACCAGGTGGTCGTGTTCGGGGGTCTCCAGCAGCACCATCGGGCCCGTTAGCCCCGCGTGCTTCGGAAGCTCTATCGGCATGATCTGGAGTCCCAGAAAGGGCAGTTCCATGCACTGACGCAGATGCCGGATCTGGTTCCGCATCATGGCGGGGTCGCCGAGCCGGCTGCGGAGGATGCTCTCCTCCAGGAGGAAGTGGAGCATAGGACGCGGCTTGCGATCCAGGAGCTTCTGCCGATCCATTCGGGCCGTTACCCAGCTCTCCCGCTCCGCCTCGTCGAGAGGCGGGTAGAGGCAGGAGAAGAGGAAGCGGGCGTACTCCTCGGTCTGGAGCTGTCCTGGCACCACCTGTGTCTCGTACGAGAGCAGCGTCAGCGCCTCCCGTTCGTAGTCGAGGAAGTCGTGGACGAACGCGGGCAGCCGGTCCTTGCTCGGCATCGACTCCGCCAAGGTCTGGAACGTCCTCTTCGTCTGGAGGTGCTTGTCGAGCTGGACGGCCAGGTCCCACTGGAGCGGCCTGCGGCCCTGCTCGATCGACGCGATCGTGTCCACGCTCACCCGGCACAACTCGGCCAGGGCCACCTGCGTCAGACGCAACTCGGCGCGATGCTGCGCCACCAGGTTGCCGATCATGGTCCAGGTGGTGATCTGCTTGCTCTTCCGTTTCTTCGCTGTGTGCATGAACTGCCTCTCCCCGTACCGAACCCGGGATGATCCGTCAGAGGTCGTACAGATGAGATGTACGACCCCACGCGCTGCTCAACACCAGTGACTTTGTGTGACGTTGGCAGGGTGAACGAGACTACCCAACTCACCGCCCGGCTCCCCCACTTCCGCGAGGTCTTCCACCGGCGGGAACGCCGGGCCGTTCCGCTCGTACGGAAGTTCGTGCGTGAAGCCCTGCTCGACTGGGCGTGCGAGGGGCGCGCCGACGACGTGTTGCTCTGCGTGAGCGAACTGGTCACCAATGCCCTGCTGCACGGAGTCCCGCCGGGCCGGGGCGTGCGCCTCCAGCTCCGCCTGGACCCGGCCGACGGCATCCTGCACGTCGAGGTCCACGACAGCGGCGACGGGGAGGTGCGGCTCCCCGGCTCCTGGGCACCGTCCGACGCGGAAACCGGGCGCGGACTGCTCATGGTCGCGACGCTCGCCGACAAGTGGGGTGTGGGGGAGCGGAACCCCGGCAAGGCGGTCTGGTGCGAGTTCGCGGTGCGCGCCGAAGGCCGGGTGACTGCCTGAGCGCTGTCCCCGTGCGTGCCCTTCGTGGCAACGGCGTGGTCGCCAGTGGGTACTGGGTGCAGTCCACGGTGATCACGCCGGCCGCAGCGGGGCGGGGCGGGGTGGGGTGCATGGCGACGGACGGCGCCCCGCGGCCGTTCTATACCTTCTTCACCTTGTTGCCGTCGCTGAGGTCGAGCCTGAACAGGATGTCATTGATCAGAACGATGTCGTTGTGTTCGAGCTCCCTGGACGCGATCTTCCCGTTGACCTCCGAGGGGACTCCGAGGGCCTTTCCTGCCGCGATTCCCTTGCTGGAACGCTTTCCCCATTTGGTGTCCGTAAGGCTCATTTTGGCTTCGGTGGCGGTGGCGGTACTGGATTCGGGAGAGGAGGTGAGGTCTTCCTGGGGCGGCCGGGCCACCGCGGGGAATTTTTTGCCGATCTCGTTCAGTTCGGACTTCAGGAAAGCGAACCCGGATGCACCGTCCGGGGCCAAGGTCTTGAGCCTTCCGGCGAAATTTCCCTCGCCCGTCTCATCCTGCATGGTGCCGATCCAGAAGACGGTGCGCCCGCCGACCTGTACGTTCTGTCGGTCTATGTTTTCGACGGGAACGTACCCGTCGACGATGCCGGAAAGCTCTTCCTCCAGGATCAGGTCGGCGATTTCGCCGAGCAGGGAATCGGCGAGATCTTTGAGTTCGGCGAAGGTTTCGGTTTCGTCCCCCTTCGGCCAGAAGGTATTCACCGCCTTGCCCTGCTCGAAGTCGAAGTGTTCGAACGAATGCCGCTCGCATATGTGGTGCAGGTCCATCTCGAGGATTTCCAGGTCCAGCGTGTACGTGATGCCGTTGTGCTCGTACGTGCCGCTGCCGCTCGCCGCGACCGCCGTACTGTCCCGGTACTTCTCGATCCCGGCGTTTCCCTTGCCGCGGCCGTGCTTCTCGAACATCTCGCCTCCGGCTTCGGCGCCGGGGAACTGGAGCAGTCCCTTGCGGATGTTCTGTTTTGTCTCGCTGTCGTAGAGCCACTGATCCCTGTCGGGCGGATGGAGCAGTCCGGCCCCGCGATCCCCGGCTGTTTCAAGGGATTTCGCGAGGTGCCTCTCCATTTCGCCCCAGTAGGATTCGGGATCGTTCTCGTCGCGTGCGGACCAGGTGGCTGCGAGGCTCTTCAACGCTTCCGAGGACTGGGTGATCCTCCTTCCGTAGTCGCTCCCGTCGGGTTCCGTGTTCAGGTCGAGGCCCATGCCCGGGTCGCCGGCCCGGTCCTTGGGTCCGATCGAAAGATTCAAGGGCAGGTTCCACAGCAGTTTGACCGCGCTGGTGCTGGCCGCCTGGACCTGCTCGCCCGAGCATTCGAGGCACGTCGTCCAGAATTTCTTGGCGGCCTTGCTGGTGCTGTACTCCTTGACGAGCGTCTCCCCGATCTCCTGGAGTCTCTCCTTGGAGATGATGTGGTGCAGTGCTCCTTCCTTCCATTCTGGAGGGAAGGGCAGATGTGCGGCCTTGGCTTCCGTGATGGCCGTGACGGCCCACTCGCTCTTGTTCAGCTTCCCCGCCTTGACAGGTGTCCTTCCCTTCTTCATTCGCTGGACGGATGCGGCACTCGCCTGCGCGGGGGCGGCGCCCCCGCCTCCCGCGCTCACGCGGTCGGGATCGGACAGGTGCGTGAGCGGGGCGGAACCCGCCATGACATGGGTCGCGTTGGCCTCGGCCTCGCGTTCGAACCGGTCGGAGGGGTCCGAGACCTTCAGGCCGGAGCCGTGGTCGGTGCCGGCGACCGGGCCCCGGCGCTGCTGGATGACGTGGGTCAGCTCGTGGGCGAGGGTGTGTCCGTCCGCGCCGCCGTCGCCGATGACGACATGGCTGCCGGAGGTGTAGGCGCGGGCGCCGACCTCGGCCGCGGAAGCCCTGGCCGCGCCGTCGTCGTGGATGCGTACGTCGGAGAAGTCCGCGCCGAGCCGGGCCTCCATGTCGGCGCGGATCGCGTGGTCCATGGGGCGCCCGGGGGCCCGCAGGACGTCGTGGACGGTCGAGCGCTGCACGGCGGGCGCGTCGCCCGACGCCGGAGCCGATGCCGGGTCCATGTGGTCGCAGCCCGCCCCGTGCTGGTGCTCGGCCGTGTCGGGCTCGGCCCATGGATGACCGATCCGGCGGAGCATCTGCACCACGGCCGCATTGCCCACGGTCTGCTGGAGCTGCGACGCCTCCGCCCGGGACACCGGAACCCCCGCCGGGCCCTGCTGAGAGGGGCGTCTGGTCTCGGTCCTTCGACCGTGCTCGCGGGCCATGCGCCGTGCCGCCTTCCATCTCGCTCGGCAGAAGAGCTGGTGCACCACCCACGACACAGCCCCCTCCCGGCAGCCGGAAAGGCCCCTGCGGGCACAGCGGCGGCACACATCGCTGCCCGCGGGGAACCCTTCCGGGATGCCGGTGGCGCCCCGGACAACGCCGGGTCGGGGAACCGCGCCGCGGGCGGTCATGACTCCGCGGACGTGCTGCCGGGACGCGCTCCACAGGGGCGTACTACCGGGCCGTACTACCGGGGCGTGCGCCGTCCGGCCGCGGGTGCGGCCGGTGGGCAGCTGCTTCCGGGGCTCGGGAGGCGCAGCCGTACGAGGTAGTCGTCGACGGCGCCGCGCGTGCAGGCGTTGCGGCCGTAGACGCTGTGCCCGTCGCCCTCGTACGGGAGGAGGACAGTGGTGCCGGGCGTCTGGCGGTGCACGGCGGCCGCCCAGGTGAAGCGGTTCGCCGGGTCGTGGCGCGAGTGCAGCATGAGAATCCTGGGCGCCCCGGTGACGCGGAGCCGGTGCTGCGGGTTGTTCACCCGGTCCGGGCGGCCCACGCATCCGGCGACAGCATCGTGCGTGCGGGGCGCGCCGCGCATGTGCGGGGCGGCCCGGAGCTCGGCCTCGGTGACGCGGGCGAACTCCGCGTAGTCCTTCGGGCGGAAGTCCCAGTCCTGGCAGAACACGGCGTGGAACGGTTCGGCACGGGTGCCCTGCGGCGGGGCGGGGGCCGGTGCGGGCGCCGCCGGGACCGGTCGCTTCGGGGCCTGGGCATCCAACTCGGCCATGTACGAGGCGAGTTCGGACCAGTCGGGGCCGTAGAACGCGCGGAAGGCGGTGAGGGTGATCGCGTGCGCGTCCAGGGGACGGCCGCCCGGGTTCTCCGGGTCGGTGATCAGGCCCCGGTCGGCCCGGGCGAGGAGGGCGTCCCAGACGGCGGTGACGTCGCGGCCGTGCAGGGCGCACGAAGCGGTGGACTCGCACCACGCCACGAACCGGTGGAACGAGTCCTCCGCCGCCTTCGCCGAGGAGACCATGAAGTCGCGCAGGCCGAGGCTGTGGTCGAGGTTGGCGGTGAGGATCATGGACCGCAGCCGGTCGCCGTACTCCTCCGCGTACTGCTCGCCGATCAGTGTGCCGTAGGAGTGGCCGAAGTAGCTGATCCGTTGTTCGCCGAGGGCCGCGCGGACGGCGTCCATGTCGTGGACGACACCCAGGGTGTCGGCATGGTCGGTGATCGGGCCGCTGTTCTCCCGGCAGTCGTCCAGCACCGCGCGGTTGAAGGCGGCGAGCCGGTCGAACCCGGCCTGGTCACGGGGGTACGTGGACGGCTGCCGGGCCAGCACTTCGGTGGAGCAGGTGACCGGGCTGCTGCGGGCGACCCCGCGCGGGTCGAAGCCGATGATGTCGAACCTCGCCCGGATCTCCGGACCGAAGTACGACGGCGCGTCGCCCACGGCGAAGTCGACCCCCGAGGCGCCCGGTCCGCCGGGGTTGACCAGCAGCACGCCGATCCGGCGGTCCGGGTCGGTCGCCCTGCGGCGCGCCAGCGCGAGATCGAACCGCGCACCCGAGGGGCGCGCCCGGTCGACCGGCAGGCGCAGGGTCCCGCACTCCGCCGAGGCGTCCTTCGGGCACGGCGTCCAGCGGATGGCGCCCGTCGGCGCCGGCGCGGGTTCCGATGCCGGGGCCGGTGCCGCCGGCGTTCCGGCCGCCAGGCCGAGTGCGAGCGCCCCGGTGAGCGCGGTGAGGAGCAGTCGTAACCGCATGGAACGGGCCTCCGGAGGCGGGGTGTCGGGGGTGTTTCCGCAGAAGGTGGCAGCCACCGGTCCGCCGCACAACCGCACGGGACGGGAATGGGGGAGAGCCCGGGGAGGACCCCGGGAACACCTCCGGAAGACCCCCGGAAGGCCCTCCGGGAGGAACCCCGGAAAAGACCGGGGACAAGGAATCGGGGCCGGCACGGGAGAAGAGCCGGCCGGGCCCGGCGCGCCCTTCCGCTCGCGGGCGTCCGTGGGCTATGCCTGGAGGCGCGGGCCCGACCCGGGCCGTATGCGTGGATATGCGAGGAGCTCAGCCATGGATGACTGGTACGTCGACGACCGCTGTACCAACTGCGACGTCGCCCGGCAGTTCGCGCCCGAGCTGTTCGAGGAGGTGGACCACCGGTCGAAGGTGCTGCGCCAGCCGGAGAACGAGGAGGAGGCGCGCCGCTTACACGCCGCCGCCTTCGCCTGCCACACCCGCTCGATCCGGCCCGGGTCACGGAAGCTGGACCCGGTGCTCGACCCGTTCCCGATGGCGCTGGACGACGGCGTACTGATCTGCGGGCACAACTCCACGCACACCGCCGGGGCCAACGCGTACCTGCTCCGGCGGCCCTCCGGTACGTCGATGATGATCGACACCCCGCGCTGGAACCCCGGCCTCGCCGACCGGTACGCGACGGCGGCCGGGCCCGTCACCGACGTACTGCTGACCCACCGCGACCACGCCGCGCACGGGCGGCGCTACGCCGACCACTACGGGGCCAGGCTCTGGATCCACGAAGGCGATCTGGAGGCGGCGCCGGACGCGGACCGGGTGATCCGGGGGCTGGACCCGGTGGAGGTCGGCGAGGGCGTGACCGTCCATCCGCTGCCCGGCCACACCAAGGGCAGCGTGCTCTACCTCGCCGACGACCGGTACTGCTTCAGCGGCGACAGCTTCCACTGGTCGCGCACCACCCGGGACCTGGAGGTGGTGGACGCGGTGACCTGGTACTCGATCGAGGAGCAGGCGGCCTCCCTGGCCCGGACGGCGGGGAAGCTGAGGTTCGAATGGGTGCTGCCCGGCCACGGCGACCGGAAGCGGCTGGACGCCGACGAGATGTCCCGGCGGCTGCACGCCCTCACGGAGCGCGCGGCACTGCTGCGGCCCCGGCCGGTCGACTTCACGGCCGTGCGCTGGTGACGTATCCGGCGCCGCGCACCGGCGACGCGGCCACGGCCGTGCGCCGGCGACGTGCGCGCAGGCGTGCGCGAGGGCGTGCGCCGGTGAAGTCCGCGGGGTTGTGACGGACCCCGCTCCTGCCCGTCCGGGCGTACTTGGACTTACGCAACACGGTTGTTGGACTGGTGCGTTCGGAGTCGTCGCAGGTCGTTGACGGTGTCCGGGGGCGGGGACTACGCAGTGCACATGTCGTCTCGAAGATTCACTTCGGCGGGCGCCGCAGCCGCCGCCACAGCCGCCGTCCTGGCCCTGGCGGGGACGGCGCTCCCCGCCTCGGCCGCCGCCTCCGCCCCCGGCCCGTCCGCCGCTGCCGCGCCGTCCGTGCCCGCGGACGCCCCCGTCATCCGGTCCGCGCAGCTCGCGGTCGCCGTGGCCGAGGACTTCCCCCGGGTCCTCGCGTACACCGACCGGGCCGGCGGTGGGCGGCTGTTCGGCAGTACGCGGCCGGTCACCTCCGTGACCCTCAACGGCACCGCGTACCCGGTGAAGCTCAAGGGCGCGCCCCGGATCACCGCCTCGGCCGCCCACTACACCCTGACCTTCACCGGCCTGCCCGGGGTCGAGATCGACGCCTCGCTGTCGGTCGCCGGCCGCGCCACCACCTTCAAGGTGACCGCCGTCCGCGACACCGAGGCGTTCCGCGTCTCCACCCTCGACATACCCGGCCACGACCTGGTCTCCGTGGGCTCCACCGACACCGGCGCCGCGACCGCCTTCACCACCCTCGACAACGACTCGACGCGGACCGCCGACGTCTTCGGCAAGGTCACCGCCGCGACCCCGGCCGACAAGGCCCCGGCCGGCGCCACGTACGCGATCGTCAACACCTCCTCGCTCGCCGCCGCTGTCGAGTCCAACTCCTCCTACGACAAGCCCTCCGGCGCCACCGGCGGCGACGACGCCCGGTTCTGGCACCAGGCCCGCACCGCCGACGACGGCAGCGTCCGGGTCGGCGTCTGGTCCGGCCAGTGGACCTACCGGGGCGAGGGGGCGACGGAGCCCGAGAGCGGGAACGACCTCCCCTGGGCCAAGGTCGTCGTCACCCCCGACACCAACGGCGACAAGGCCGTGGACTGGCAGGACGGCGCCGTCGCCTTCCGCTCCATCGGCGTGACGGCACCCGGCAGCTCCGAGACCCCCGACCGGGTCGTCACCCACATCCCGTTCAACTTCGCCAGTCAGGCCACCCACCCCTTTCTGCGCACCCTCGACGACGTCAAGCGGGTCTCCCTCGCCACCGACGGCCTCGGCCAGCTCGCCGTCCTCAAGGGGTACGCCTCCGAGGGCCACGACTCCGCCCACCCCGACTACGGCGGCGACTACAACAAGCGAGCCGGCGGGCTGAAGGACCTCAACACGCTGCTCGAGGACGGCAAGAAGTGGGGCGCCACCTTTGGTGTCCACGTCAATGCCACCGAGGCGTACCCCGAGGCCAGGGAGTTCGACGAGAAGCTCGTCGACAAGACCAAGCCCGGCTGGAACTGGCTCGGCCAGAGCTACTACATCGACCAGCGCCGCGACATCAACAGCGGCGACCTGGCCAGGCGCTTCCAGCAACTGCGCGACGAGACCGGCCCCAACCTGAACTTCCTCTACATCGACGTCTATTACACGCACGGCTGGATCGCCGACAAGACCCTCCGGGCCATCCAGAAGCAGGGCTGGAACGTCGGCAGCGAGTGGTCCGACAAGTTCGAGCGCGGCACCCTGTGGTCGCACTGGGCCAACGACCTCGACTACGGCGGGGCCACCAACAAGGGCCTCAACTCGAAGATCATCCGCTTCATCCGCAACGGCGAGCGGGACACCTGGAACAACGACCCGGTGCTCGGCCAGACCGCCATCGCCGAATTCGAGGGCTGGACCGGCGAGACCGACTGGAACGCCTTCTACGACAACATCTGGCAGCGCAACCTCCCCGCCAAGTACCTCCAGCAGCAGAAGATCACCCGCTGGGACGGCAACGACATCGCCCTCACCGGCGGCGTCCGGGGCACCGTCGAGGACGGGAAGCGGACCTTCTACGACCACGGCCGCAAGGTCCTCTCCGGCACCGACTACCTGCTGCCCTGGGACGGCGGGAAGAAGCTGTACCACTACAGCAGGTCCGGCGGGACCAGCACCTGGGCCGTGCCGTCCAACGGCACGTACACCGTCTACGCGCTCACCGACAACGGCCGCGTGAGGACCGGCACCGTCAAGCCCGTCGACGGGAAGGTCACCCTGACCGCGAAGGCCGGTCAGCCGTACGTCCTCTACCCCCGGCAGGCGCCGAAGGCCGCCGACCCGAAGTGGGGCGAGGGCACCCCGGTCCGCGACCCCGGCTTCAACGACAAGGAGCTGGCCTCCTGGACGAGGACCGGGACCGTCGCCCGCGACACCGACGCCAGGGGCCGCAACAGCGCCGCGCTCACCGGCAGCGCCCCCGCCGCGCTCGCCCAGCGCGTCGACGGGCTCGTCCCCGGCAAGCGCTACACCGCCTCCGCGCTCATCGAGGTGCAGCCCGGAAAGACCCGGCACACCACGCTCTCGATCGGCGGGAAGTCCGTCGCCGTGGACCGCTCCACCGTCAAGGACCAGGTCGCCGCCTCCGACTGGCACGGCAGCTGGTTCCAGCGCGCCAAGGTCAACTTCACCGCCCCCGCGAACGGCCGCACCACCCTGCGCGTCGAGGCGGCGGGCGGCAGCGCGGCGACCGTAAGGGCCGATGACGTACGCATCGTCGCCAACGCCCCGAAGACCGCGCCGGGCACCGTCGTCCACGAGGACTTCGAGGACGTCGACCAGGGCTGGGGCCCCTTCCTGAAGGGCGACGCGGGCGGCGCCACCGACCCCCGCACCGTCATCTCCCAGCTGCACGCCCCGTACACCCGGGCCGGGTGGAACGGAAAGCTGGTCGACGACGTGCTCGGCGGCAAGGAGTCCCTCAAGTCCCACGAGGAGAACACCGGGCTCGTCTACCGCACCGCCCCCTGGACCGTGCCCATGACCGACGGGCACCGCTACCGGGTCGAGTACGACTACCAGTCCAGCCACGCCGGGGCCTACGAGTGGGTCGACGGCTACGACCGGATCACCGCGGACGGCAAGCCCGACTCCGTCGAGACCCGGACCACCGCCATCGGACAGCAGCGCACCACCGGCCGCTTCACCGAGACCGTCACCGCGGGCTGCGGCGACACCTGGACCGGGCTGCGCAAGCGCGGCGACGCCCCCGACGGCGCCGACTTCGTCCTCGACTCCTTCACCGTGACCGACCTCGGCCCGGCCCCCGACTCCGAGCGGGCCGCCTGCGGCACCCTCACCGTCGACCCCGGCGCCGAGACCCTGGAACCGGGCCGGGCCAACACCGTCGAGGCGTCCTTCACCAACCACGAGGCGACCGCCGCCACCGGCGTCGCCCTCGCCCTGACCGTCCCCGAGGGCTGGACGGCCGAGGCGAGCGGCCCCGTCACCTTCGACTCCGTCGCGGCGGGCGCCAAGGCCACCGGCACCTGGCGGGTCACCCCGCCGGCGGACGCGAAGTACCAGACGTACGCCCTGACGGCCGAGGCCGCGTACGCGGTCGACGGCGCCCGGCGCACGCTCGGCGCACAGACCTCCGTGCGCACCCTGCCGCCGCCGCCCGCCACCGACAGCTGGGCCAGTGACCTGGACTGGACGGCCGCGGAGAACGGCTGGGGCCCCGTCGAGCGGGACCTCTCCAACGGCGAGACCGGCTCCGGTGACGGCACCCCGCTCACCATCGGCGGCACCGTCTACACCAAGGGCCTGGGCACCCACGCCCCGGCGAAGGTCCGCTACTACCTCGGCGGGCAGTGCGCCTCCTTCACCGCCCGGGTCGGGGTGGACGACGTACAGAAGAGCGCCGGAAGCGTACAGTTCTCCGTTCTGGCCGACGGCGCCGAGAAGGTGAAGTCGCCGGTGCTCAGGGCGACCGACACCGCCTGGACGCTGGAGGCCGACGTCACCGGGGCCGCCTACGTCGACCTGGTCGTCGGCGACGGCGGCGACGGCAACGGCAACGATCACGCCGACTGGGGCGACGCCCGCTTCCGCTGCGGCGGCTGAGGACCCCGGCGACACGCCCGCGCGAGGGGGGCCGCATCATGGTCCGAAGGTGCGGACCCCCCAACCGGAGCACACCCCGGGACTGACGGGCAGCGGTGATCCACGGCCGTCACGCTTTGTCGGACCCGCACAAAGAAAGACCCGTACTGGCTGGTACTTCGCCTGCACGCCTGCCGGGCTATGTGGAGCCCCGCCAGGAAACCGGGCAGGAGACTGTACGGAGTCAACGGCAGGATTTACTTGCCCGGGTTCGTAGGGTCGGTACATGACCGTTGTGGACGAAACCCCGGGCGAACCGAGCGACACCCGTGGCCGTGTGGCCGAACTGCTGGCACTGCGTGAGCAGGCCCGGCGCGGACCGAGTGACCGGGCGACCGAGGCGCAGCACGCCAAGGGCAAGCTGACCGCCCGCGAGCGCATCGCGCTGCTCCTGGACGAGGGGTCGTTCAAGGAGGTCGAGCAGTTGCGTCGGCACCGGGCGACCGGTTTCGGCCTGGAGGCGAGGAAGCCGTACACCGACGGTGTGATCACCGGCTGGGGGACGGTGGAGGGCCGGACGGTCTTCGTGTACGCGCACGACTTCCGGATCTTCGGGGGTGCGCTGGGCGAGGCCCATGCGACGAAGATCCACAAGATCATGGACATGGCCATCGCGGCCGGTGCTCCGCTGGTCTCGCTGAACGACGGCGCGGGCGCGCGTATCCAGGAGGGCGTCTCGGCCCTCGCCGGTTACGGCGGGATCTTCCAGCGCAACACGAAGGCCTCGGGTGTGATCCCGCAGATCAGCGTGATGCTCGGCCCGTGCGCGGGCGGGGCGGCGTACTCCCCGGCGCTGACGGACTTCGTGTTCATGGTCCGTGAGACCTCGCAGATGTTCATCACCGGCCCGGACGTCGTGAAGGCGGTCACCGGCGAGGAGATCACCCAGAACGGGCTCGGCGGCGCCGACGTCCACGCGGAGACCTCCGGCGTCGCGCACTTCGCGTACGACGACGAGGAGACCTGCATCGCCGAGGTCCGCTACCTCCTGTCGATGCTCCCGCAGAACAACCGCGAGAACCCGCCCGTGGTCCCCTCCGAGGACCCGGCCGACCGCCGTGGCGACGTCCTGCTGGACCTGGTCCCGGCCGACGGCAACCGCCCGTACGACATGCACAAGGTCATCGAGGAGCTCGTCGACGACGGCGACTACCTGGAGATCCACGAGCGCTGGGCCCGCAACATCGTCTGCGCCCTGGCCCGCCTCGACGGACAGGTCGTCGGCATCGTCGCCAACCAGCCCCAGTCGCTGGCCGGTGTGCTGGACATCGAGGCCTCCGAGAAGGCGGCCCGCTTCGTCCAGATGTGTGACGCGTTCAACATCCCCATCATCACTCTTTTGGACGTACCCGGCTTCCTGCCCGGCGTCGACCAGGAGCACGGTGGAATCATTCGGCACGGTGCGAAGCTCCTGTACGCGTACTGCAACGCCACGGTGCCGAGGATCTCGCTGATCCTGCGCAAGGCCTACGGCGGCGCGTACATCGTCATGGACAGCCAGTCCATCGGTGCCGACCTCACCTACGCCTGGCCCACCAACGAGATCGCGGTGATGGGCGCCGAGGGCGCCGCCAACGTCATCTTCCGCCGCCAGATCGCCGAGGCGGAGGACCCGGAAGCCATGCGCAAGCGCATGGTCAAGGAGTACAAGGCGGAACTCATGCATCCGTACTACGCAGCGGAACGCGGCCTGGTCGACGACGTCATCGACCCCGCCGAGACCCGCGAGGTGCTGATCGCCTCGCTCGCCATGCTCCGCACCAAGCACGCCGACCTGCCGTCCCGCAAGCACGGCAACCCCCCGCAGTAGGCCCGCCGCCCCGCACCGCGCCCGCCCACTGCCCCTGCCGAGAAGACGGAGAGACCACCTATGAGCACTGCCGCCGAGTCCGTGCTGCGCGTCGAGAAGGGGCTCGCCGAGCCCGAGGAGCTGGCCGCGATAACCGCGGTCCTGCTCGCCCGCGCCGCGGCCCGCCCCGCCGCCCCCACCGCCCACCGGGGCCGCAACACCGCCGTATGGCGCCGTCTGGAGCGCACCCCGGGCTTCCGGGCCCCGCACTCCTGGCAGCACTGACACGAGCGCGCGTACCGCATGCGGAAGGCCCCGCACTCCTTCGGGAGTGCGGGGC
>NZ_JBHJQP010000082.1:0-33180 GCF_042262625.1 Streptomyces sp. NPDC056347
GCCCACAGGGGCGGCGAGCCGTCGCGGAGGTGGGTCCGTGGATCTGTCAGCCGGCCGCGGCCGGTTCTTCCGCAGCAGCCGCGTACAACCGCTGCGCAACGTACGCTGCCCCCGCGCAACGCACGCGGATCAGCAGCTGGTGGCCCACTTGTGGGACCTGAGCTGCATTCCGGCGCTACCGCCGGTGTTCCCCTTGAGGCTCTGCTTGAGGCAGCCGCGGGACACCGAGTAGTTGGCGTTCTGGTAGAACTTCACGTGCCGGAGGGAGCCCGCCCCGCCCGTTCCGCGGTTCCAGGCCGACTTGACGTTCTTCGTCCGGGACCAGCTGCACGTGACCGTACCGCCGCGCCAGTCCGAGTCGTCCCCGTCCCACGCGCACACCGATCCGGTGCCGTTGGAGCCCGAGTAGACGCAGACGTTCCCGACGGCGCATCCGCCCCACGCCGCCTGGCTGCCGGAAGGCGCGGCCGCTGCCGCTCCGGCTCCGGTGCTCAGCGCGCCGCCCACTGCGAGCGCGGCTCCGAGTGCGGCAAGGGTGAACCGATGACGTCCCATGGTGTGTCGCCTCCTTTGGCCGGGGCTGCCGACGGTCGGCAGCTCCGTCCGCAACCTCGGTTGCGTGCCATTTACGCTAGAAGGGGCGACTTGCCCCGACCAGCGTGCACATTGCTCAACGACGGGTGCGGATCGTGCACGGTGCTCAGGCGGCCCGGAGGCCGGCGATGTGGAGCGCGTGAACGACGTCGTGGACGCCGGTGCCGGCGGTGAGGAGATCGAGGCCCAGGGCGGACTCGGCCGTGCGCAGGTGCGTACGGATCGTGTTGCGGCTGATGCCCAGGTCCCGGGCCGCGCGCTGGGCGTCGGTGTTGGCGTCGATCCACGCCTGGAGAGTGCGGCGGTGCCGGGCCTGGAGGGGACGGAGAGTGGCCGCGGCCCAAGCCGCGGCGCGTTCGGTGCGCAACAGGTCGTCCAGGGTGGAGTTCGGCTGGTCGTAGCCGGAGCCGGTGAAGGGAACGGAGCTGCTGAGGGTCAGGGCCAAGTGGACGGCGGCGCGGCACCGGACGTCCGTGAGGTCCAGGCCGAGAGACGCTTCGACGCGTTTGACGTGAGCGGTCACGGTGTTGCGGCTGAGACCGAGAAGCCGGGCCACGGCGGACCGGGGCATGTTCATGGTGAGACGGGTGATGTCGGTACTGGTCTTCGTGGTTGTGTCCAGCGGCCGCAGGAGCACGCGGGCCCATTCCTGGGAGGCTCGGCGGGGAAGGACGCCTTCCAGCGAAGACCGGCCGTGGTAGAAGGCCACGCGGCCGGGTGCGGCATGGGCGGCAGCCAGGGCGTGGGCCGCCTGGCCGTATGCCTCGGCCGCGGCGTGAAGAGGGTGGCCGCCGCTGACGCCCAGCGCGTAACGCGGGTTGTCGCGTACCAGGCGGAGGAGGGTCTCGGGGTGACCGTGCAACTTCCCGCCAGGGGCGCCTGGTTCCTCGTCGTCCGTGAAGACGCAGATGAGGTGACAGGCGAAGACCGGGCACCGCACCATCAGACCTGATCCGTGGTAGCCGGACGGGTCCTGGTACGCCCGGGCGATCTCTTCACGGTCCGCCGACGGGCACTGCAGCAGGTAGAGGCGCAGCCGGTCGGCGTCCAGGAGCGGTGGAACGGCGCCGGTGGTCATCCGCCGGGCCAGTAGCGGTTCCCCCGACAGGAGCGCCGACAGCACCGCGAACCGTAACTGGTGTGTCCTGTGCTGATAATCGTGCCAGATGCGATCACTGCGCCCTGCGCGGCGCAGCAGTGCGAGGAAGCTTCCGGTGTGTGAGATCAGCGCGATCGCGTCCGAGGTCGGCTTCGAGGGACCGGCCGCCACCAGAACCGGACGAGGCCCGTGCGGCCCGAGAGCCTCACATCGCACGTGCAGCTCACCGGATTGGGTCACGGCCGTGGCCAGTTGCCCGCCGGACATGCGCATCAGCAGTGGGGTGAGCTGCCCCAGCACCTCGTGGGGAAAGCCCGCGGTGCACGATTCCGCCGCGCCCGCCCCGTCGGTGACCAGCGCGGCGTGGACGCCCGTATGCCGACGCAGCCATTCGAGAACCTTCCGAACGTCGGGCCCGGCCCCGCGCGACGCCTGACGTCTCACTTCCTGCAACAGCCCTTCCAGAACATCGGTTTGCCGCTGCGTTCCGGAATTCTCCATGGCTTCACCTCGTCGCCCGACAGCCCGTTCTCTCCGATTCGCGGTGCCCGGGGCCCACCGGGACAGGGCTTCGCGCGGTCGTCGACGGACAGCCCCGGGGTTCCGCCACACTCGCGTCCCGTGCGGCGGCGTCCGTGCGACGGCGTCATGCCCGGTCCGGGTGGGCCGAACGCACTCAGTTTTCTGTCCGTGGCGGGGCGGAACGACTGCGTGTCGTCCCTCGTTCCGCCATGGTTTGTACCGTACTGAGTGCCGGTCGGCGCACGCGGCACTTCACGAGAACCGGCCAGGCGGACGCCACTGATCGGCCACGCGGGGCGTCGCACCCCGTTCCCTCCGGCCCGGACGGACCACTCCTGCTCCTGGTGGCCGAGGCGGCTCGATGACAGGGCCCAGCGGTGGCCGCCTGCCGGTAGCGGTGGATCGCGAGCGGCGGTCGCGTCCGCCCCGCCGTCCCCGAGGGCTGCCCTCGGGGGACGGTTCCCGTTGCCCTTTCGGGTAGTGCGCATCCGATTCCGCCGAGCCGACTTGTCCGCCGTACAGCGAATGCCAGGCTTGTTTACCGGCTTTGCCGAATGTTGGTGACCTCGGGGGGAAGATCATGCTGCGCATCCACTTCACCAGCAGAGACCTGGAGAACGTGCGCATCGCACGCCGGCCGGACCCGCTCTGGGAGATCGTCTGCAGCATCTGCTGCTTACAGCACCGCGAGGGCACCCTCGCCTTCAGCGAGTGGCGCCGGTCGGCGGGCGCACTGCTCCGCCGGGGCGGCGCGGCCCGCGAGGCGGCCTCGATACTGCGCAGTCTGATCCCGCGCGCCGCGTACTTCCCGGACTTCCTCACCCCGCCCGTCGAGGAGGACTCCGAGGATCTCGGGATCTACGAGCTGGGCCCCGGCGTCGAACGGGTCCTCGCGACCCCGAAACGCCAGCTGCGCCATGAGCTGTCCCTGCTGTCGGAGGGTGGCGGACTCCCCTGGGCGGGTACGGAGCTGGCCCGGGGCGACACCGCCCACCTGGCCCGCCTCGGCTCTCAACTCCACACCTATCACCAGGAGTTCATCGCCCCGTCCTGGGGTCGTGTGGGTGCCGCGATCGCCGCCGACACCGCCCTGCGTACCCGGGCGCTGGCCCACGGCGGGACGCGGGCGCTGATGGGGAGCCTGCGCCCGATGGCGGTCTGGGAGCCGCCCGTGCTGACCGCGCGCTACCCGGTCGAGCGGGACCTCTACCTCGGCGGCAGGGGGCTGCTCCTGGTCCCGTCGTACTTCTGCTGGCGCGATCCGATCACCCTGGTGGACGAGGGGATGCTGCCCGTGCTCATCTACCCGATCGACCGCACGGCGGCCCAGTCCACCACCTCGATCGCCTCACTGGCCCGGATGCTGGGCCCGGCCCGCGCCGCGCTCCTGTACGAGGCGGCCGTACGCCCCTCCGCCTCCACCTCGGAGCTCGCCGAGGCGACCGGCTTCTCCTTGCCGAACGTCAGCCAGCAGCTCACCGTGCTCCGTGAGGGCGGGCTGGTGACCAGCCGCCGCGACGGCAAGCGCGTCCGCCACGCGGCGACCCCGCTGGGCCGCCGACTGCTCCAGGGAGTCTGACGGAAGCCGACGGACGATCAGACGGCGCGCGGGATGGTCTCGTCGGCCTTGGTGGACCAGTTGGTGACGAGGGGCTTCTCCACGGTGGCCATGTCGGGGAGCTCGAGGTCGGCGGGGTTGGGGTCGTCCTCGGTGGTGGCGACGATGACGTGGTCGAACTGCGTGCCGCCCTCGCCCCCGGTGCTCTTGGGGTTGATCCCGGCATACGCGACGGCGGACCCGGAGAGCTTGATCGGGTCCTCGCCGCCCTGCCCGACGGGGGAGGCCAGGCCCTCGGGGTCGGAGCCGAAGGAGACGCTCGGGGTGTTGACGTCGAGGTAGCAGGTGATGCCGGACTTGGCCTTGGCGGTGACGCGGTAGTGACTGATGGGCTGGGCCTCCCAAGTCACCGTCAGATCAAGGTCGTTGGTGCCGCAGGACTGGCCGTAGCCGCTCTTGTCGCCGCTGCCGGAACCGGTGCCGGCAGCGGTCTTGCCGTCGGAGCCGGAGCCGGAACCGGAGCCGGAGCCGGAGCCGCGGGTGGAGGAGCCGTCGGAGGCGTTGGCGCCCCCGTCCTTGCCGGCGGAGCCGGAGCCCGAGGTGCCGGTGGAGGAGGCGGCGGAGGGGGCCGTGGAGCCGATCGCTTCCGCGTTGTCCTCGGGATCGCAGGCGGTGGTGGTGGCGGCGAGGGCGGCCACGGCCGCGGCGGCCAGGACGAGACGGGCGGAACGAGCGGTGAGACGCGAGCGCATCGTGATCTCCAGCGGCTGTGGTGTGCGGTGCTTCCTGCTGACAACGACGACACTAGGGCCGTGACGATCCGCAAATGATCCCGTGAATGTCCAGGTTCTGTTTCAGCGAATCGGTTCCATGGAAAGGCGTCGGATCCTGTAAATGCCAGCTCGGAACGGGTGTCTGACGGCCACCCGGCCGGTCGGGCGGCCGTCTTCGCGCCCGCACACGCATGTGGGTGCGCCCGCGTCGCCCCGGGCATCCGCGGGCAGTGGGTCAGGCGGCGAGAAGGGTCTCGTGGAGGGCTTCGAGACCGTCGCTGTAGATCTTGTTGAACACGTCGATGGCCTCTTCCTCGGTGGCGTTGAGAGGGTTGAAGCGCCCGGACCACTGGACCTCGGCGACGTCGTCGCGGCCGGGCACCGAGTGGACCCGGAGGGTGGCGATGTAGTCGTCGACGGGGAACGGCGACTCGACGATGACGTAACTCAGCTGCCGTTCCGCGTCGTTGAAGCTCACGAGGCGCTCGACGATGACGATGCCCCCGGGGTTCTCCGGGTCCTCCAGGCGGCGGACTCGGCCGCCGTCGAGGACGGTGCTCTGGGGGACGTACGGAAGCCAGTCCGGCAGGGCGTGGAAGCCGCCGATGAGGGCCCACACCTTGTCGGGCGAGGCGGGAACGGTGCGGCTGATGGTCGTCGAGGCCATGGTCGAAGCTCCTGAAGTGTGGTGTGGCTGGGGCGAGTTAGGGGGCTCGCGCGCCGTCGTACTGCTAACGGCGGCCACGTCCTTGGCGACACGGCCGGTCCGCCCGGCGCCCCGACGTTTTGGCTGCACGCAAAACCATGGGCGTCCCGCCGCCCGCCCGGCGCAGGCTGGTCCTACCCGCATTCGGCGCAGTGGCCGGGGGTGGGGGCGCGGAAGGCGCGGTCGCAGTTGTCGCAGTTCTGGAGGGGGTCGACGAGTGTGACGGGTGTGGGTGGGGTGGGGAGGTAGGCGTTGAGGCGGTGGCGGAGGAGTTTGGCGGGGTGTTTGAGGGGTTGGGGGAGGTCGTTGGTGAGGGTGTGGCGGAGGGTGGTGGGGGTGGCGCCGCGTTCGAACCAGGTGGCGGTGATGGGGGTGAGGAGGGTGATTTCTTTCTCGGTGAGGATGAGGTGTGGTGAGTGGTGGTGGAGGTTGGAGAGCAGGGCTGCGGCGGCCTGGGTGAATTTGGGGTGCGGTTCGTCGTGGGGGTGCGGGTCGCGGGGGATGAGGGGGCGGGGGAGCGACACGCCGGGCGATGGCACGGGCGCCGGAGGCGGAGGAGTGGGAGGAGGAGAGGGCGGTGCGAAGCCGCCCCCGAAAGCCGGGGCGGGGGCCGGTCGACGACGTGCGGGACGGGGGTCCGGGCGTCGTCGGCGGGCCTCGGGCTCCAACGGTTGGTTGTACGAGCAGGTCCGGGTGACGACCCGGCCGTCGGGGAGGCGTTCGCGGGTGCGGCTGAGGTAGCCGTGTGTTTCCAGTTCGCGTAGTGCGGCGGCGATGCGGGCTTCGCTCTCGGGGAAGCGTTCGGCGAGTTTCTTGATGCCGATGCGGGCGCCGTTGGGCAGTGACTGGATGTACGTGGAGAGCCCGATGGCCAGCAGGGAGAGCTGGCGGTGCTGGGCGAGGTGGTTGCCGATGACCGTGAACCGGTTCTTCTGGCGGGTGTTGACGTGTTCGACGCCGTGTACGGCGGACGTGGCGCACGCGGGCGCGCTAACCTGCTGGGTATCCATTTGGGAAGGGTTCGCTTCCTGAGTGGTCAGGCCCTCGGTTGGGATTGCGAGTCCCGGTCGGGGGCCGACGTATGTCTGGGGTGTTGTGTTGGCGTGAGCATATGCCCGCAAGCAGGCCCAAAATCCAGCTCAGTTGGCCAAAGTCACCCAGGCGAGTGACCTGGGGCCCGGCAGCAACGCCCCCCGGGGCTCAGCCGGGCCGTACCGCCGGTTCGAGCAGCGACAACGTCCGCTGCCGCGCGTCGAGGGCGACACGGATGCCGACCGGCATCGGGAGATTCGGCCCGGCGTGCCCGAACTCGACGTTGCCCAGGACCGGGATGTCGCGGTCGCCGAGCACGTCGAGGACCATCTCGGGCAGGGTCGGCGACGCGCCGGATGCGCCGGACGTGCCTGATGCGTGGGGCACGACCGGCGCTTCCGGCGGGGCGAGTCCGTCGATCGCGTACGGAACACCCACGACCATGCCCGAGATCCGGTCGAGGACGCCGCAGTGCCGCAGCACCTGGAGGTAGCTCCACACGTGCGAGGCGTGGCCGCCCGTCTCCTCCCAGAACAGCACCGCACCGTCGAACCGGTCCAGCGGCAGCGCGTAGGGCGTCGCCTGCGCCAGCACGATGCGGTTGACGACCCCGCCGATCAGGTGGCCCTCGGCGCGGCCGGGCCGCCAGCACTCCCACGCCGGGGTGGTCGGCAGCGCGCCGATCGGCTCGGTGCCCGTCAGCAGCGCCGCGTAGAGCCTTTCGAGCTCCGTACGGCGGGCGGCGGGTGCGGCCTGCCAGTGTCCGCCGAGTCCGGGCGTGGCCAGGTCGGTGTGGAAGCCGACCAGGCCCGTGCGCGCGTGGAGCACCAGGTGCAGCAGCGAGATGTCGCTGTGGCCGAGGATCGGTTTCGGGTCGGCCGCGATCGCGGCGACGTCGATCAGGTCGAGGTAGCCGAGCACCGTCTGGCCGCCGTCGTGCGCGACGATCGCGCGCACCTCGGGATCGCGCAGCAGGGCGTTGAACTCCCCGGCGATCTCTGCCGGTGTGCCGGCGCTCCACCAGTGGTGCCGTCCCGCTTCGAGCAGCGGCGCCCGGCGCACGCGGAACCCCATCCGCTCCAGCACGGCAACCGCCCGGTCGAGGTCGGCCTCGTAAACGGCGTGAAGCGGACCGGAGAGTGACGCGACCACGATGAGATCCCCGGGCTTCAGGGCGCGGGGGCGCAGCAGTTGAGGTACTCCGGAACCCGTCACCGGCGCAGTGTCCCAACCCGTGCATCCTCCACGCCAGGCATTTGCCGGGCGGCCACCGACGGCGGCGAACGGGCCCACGTAGACTCTGGCCCCGCTTCGGGCCTGCCCGGGCGGATCCCCCAGGGGCCTGCAGGTACGGACGGGGGGTGGGTTGGGTTGTCAGACGTACTCGAAACAAAGACTTAAAAGATTTTGCGTCGTGGCGGCGTGCGACCCGGTACACCGCGACGCGGCCGACCGGGTCGCGGCTGTCACGATCCGGCCGACGTCCGTGCACAGCCTGTGGACAACGGCCGAGGAGTGCGCGCATGCGGGACGGCCCCTTCTACCGGCCACCGGTTCAAGCGGGACGGGTGCGAGATCTGCTTCGTACCGGGAGCGGGAGAGGAACTGGACGAGGTCTGCGACGTCGACATGTGGGTCATCCGCGACGACGGCGAGCGCTGGTCCGGAACCGTGGTCACGCTCGACCGGGTGCGCCGCCTCATGGACCGGCAGCGCGCGGCGGGCGACCCGGAGGGGGACTACTGGTGGTGCTGGGACGGCCTGATCGTCCGCGAACCGGGGCTGACGGCGATGGCCGAGGTCATCGACGGGCTGGTGGCCACGGGTGACTACGAGACGGTCCTGCGTCACGTCGGCCCGGAGGGGCCGGACGACGAAGACGAAGCAGACAACGATGAGGAGAAGTCGACCCGTGGGTGAGCTGATTGTGATCCGGCACGGCCAGACGGCGTGGAGCCTGTCGGGCCAACACGCCGGACGGACGGACGTACCGCTGACCGGGGCGGGCGAGGAGGCGGCCCGGGCGCTCGCCCCGAAGCTGGCGGACCGCCGGTTCGTCGCCGTCTTCAGCAGCCCGCTGAGCCGCGCCATGCGGACCGCCGAGCTGGCCGGGCTGACCGGCGCCGAGGCCGACCCCGACCTGGTGGAGTGGGACTACGGCGGCTACGAGGGCCTCACCGCCGAGCAGATCCGTGCGGCGCGGCCGGGGTGGGACCTGTGGCGGGACGGCGTCGTACCCGGCGACGCCGGTCACCCCGGCGAAGAACTCCGGCAGGTGGCAGCGCGGGTGGACGCGGCGTTGGACCGTATCCGCCCGCTGCTGAGTGACGGGGACGTCGCCGTCGTCGCGCACGGCCACCTCGCGCGCGTCCTCACCGTGCGCTGGCTCGGGCTCGACGCGCGGGAGAGCCGCCTGCTCGGGCACCCGCACCCGGGCACGCTCGGCGTCCTGGACGCCGAGGACGGGCAGCCGTTCATCTCCGCCTGGAACGTCCGTCCGTAGCACCGCGCCCGGCGGCGACACGATAGATCTGACCATTTAGGCCGATGGAGGGGAGCGGCCCCGATTCCCGGAGGAGGGCGGTCCAGCGGCGTGGATGATCTCGGCCGAAGTGTCCACCGCCCGGAGCCGTACGTGCGGGCCCCGGTCGCCTTCCCCAGATCACGGAGGATCCATGCGACACCCTCTCCCCCGTCTCCCGCGGGCCCGTGCCCTGGCCGTGGGGCTCGCGCTGACCGCGTCCGCGCTGCTGCCCGCGGGCCCGGCCGGGGCGGCGGCCGACCACTACGAGTGGGCCGCGCTGGGCGACTCGTACACGGCCGGCATCTTCGTCGGGGACCCGCAGCCACCGCTCGGTGAGTCGTCGCGGGACGGCTGCGACCGCACCAGCGACGCCTACCCGGGCCTCGTCGAACGCGAACTGGACGAGTTCCCGCCGGGCAGGCCCGTCCGCCTGACCAATGTCAGCTGCGGCGGCGCCACCATCGCCGACATCGCCTCGGCCAGGCAGCAGCCGATCAGCCCGGTCGAGCCGCCCGCCGACGGCTGGCCCGCGGTGGACCCGCAGATCCAGCGGGCGGAACTGAGTGACCGGACCGACGTCGTCACGGTCAGTGTCGGCGGCAACAGCCTCCCGTTCGGCGGCATGATGCTGAAGTGCCTCGAACTGGGCGCGGTCGGCAAGTCCTGCCGCGAGTACTACACCGACCCGCCCGAGGGCGAGGAGAGCATCCAGGACAAGCTCGCCCGCATCCAGGACGAGTACATCGAGATGCTGGCCCACGTGCACCAGGCCGCCCCCGACGCCAAGGTGATCGCGGTCGGATACCCGGCGATCCTGCCCGACGACTCCGGCGACTGCGACCGCCTGTCCCTCACCGAGCTGGGCACGATCACCCGTGCTGACATCGACTGGCTCCGCGACGATGTCTTCAAGCCGGTGAACAGCACGGTCCGGCGGGTCGCGTCGTTCTTCGGCGACCGCTACGTCGACGTCTACTCCTCCAGCGTGGGCCACGACGTCTGCCGGCCCACGGGCACCAAGTGGATCGAAGGCCTCTGCGGCGACGCCCCGGACTACTGGCCCGCCAGGCTCCCCGGCACGCTGCTGAACTGCGGGATCATCGGCAAGCGCGTCACCCTGCTCCACCCCGGCGCAGCGGGCCACGCCAACACGGCGGCCCACGTGGAACGCGCCATCCGCATCGCGCTCCTCGAACGCTGACGCGCGCGGAATCCCGCGCGCCGACCGCACCGGGCCGTGACCGTCACGACCCGGTGCGACCTGCCCGTTCGGGGCGCGCGGCCCTGCTGGGCGTACGGGACGAGGGCCGCTGTCGTCCGGGCCGCGCCCGGGAACCGGCCGTTCGCGGCGCGACCTACACCTGGGCGTCCCCGGAAGCGTCCCCGGAAGCGGCTTCGGACCGTCGTACGACGGCCGCCCCGCGCAGTGCGACGGCACACCAGACGGCCACCAGGAGCAGCGCGGCCCCGGCCAGGCCCGCGACCTCGAGGGGCTCCGGCCGCCAGCCCAGGGACAGCCGGGTGCCGATCAGGACGGTGCCGAGAAGGACCTCCGACGGGGAGTACACGGGCACCTTGGCCGCCACGAACCGCAGGACGGCGCCCAGCCCCAGGCCGATCACGGCCCAGGCGAGCAGATAGGGCCAGAGCGCTCCCGGCGCGGCGGGCGGCAGGCCGTACTCCTCCGGGCCGATGCGGAACAGGGCGCCCAACCACCCCATCGTCACACCGGCGGCGGTGACGAGCGCCGCCCACAGCGCATGCCGCCACAGCGGCCCTGACCGCACTCGCTCGTCCTCGTGCTCGTCGTCGCGCTCGTCCTGGGTGTCGACGGAGTTCGTGGTCTCAGGAAGATCCATCACACCCGATGAGACGGCCACCGGCCGTTGAACGTTGCACCGCGGACGGTGCCGTGAGCATGCCGGAAACACCAGGGCCCGCCCCGAGGGCCGAAGTCCGTCGGCGGCGAGCCCGGCACGATCCGAACGAAATGGCCTAGTCGCACGAGTCCTTGGGCACGTCGAACACGTCGACCACTTCATGGCCTTCGCGGCAGATCCGCTGTGTCCCCCAGGCGCCGAGCGGTCCGAGCGCCTGGATGAGGGTGCGGCCGTGCTCGGTCAGGGAGTACTCCACCCGGGGCGGCACCTCGGCGTAGACCTCGCGGTGCACGAGGCCGTCCTCCTCCATCTCGCGCAGGTGCTGGGTCAGCATCTTCTCGCTGACTCCCGGCAGGCCGCGGCGGAGCTGGCCGAAGCGGCGCAGCCGATGGGCGTTGAGCTCCCAGAGGATCAGCCCCTTCCACTTGCCGCTCACCACGTCGAGCGCGGCGTCGATGCCGCAGATGTAGGGCCCGGTTCTCGGTGCCTTGGCCATCGTTGATCCCCCTTGCGGGCGTCGGGACGCACGTCGTCGCTCTGGTACGGGGCCGGGGTCCGCCCCTCGAACGCGGCTGCCCCGCCGACGGACCCGAGCCGCACGCGGCGCCTTCCTGGTGTGGCTTTTTCCACGAGTTGCGACGGCGGTTGTGCACGAGATCGGGAGTCGCCTGATTCCACGGTCGGGTGATGCTAACGAGTTTTGAAGGCAGTTGGGTCCTTGCAGGGACAGCATCGAGGTGTTCCTGGTGAAAGGGACTGGTCATGCCGCGGATGTCGAAGGTCGAGCCCCGCCAAGGCCAGCTGACACACAACGGTTCCAGCCCGCTGGTCCCGCCGCCCTCACGGGCGGCGGGACAATCTACTCAGGCGGCCAAAGTGCCCTGATGGAAGTACATCCGCCAGCCCGTGTCCGTCAGGCGCCACAACGAGCTCCTCCGAGCCCGACGGCCCTCGTGGTCGGTGAAGAACGTCAGATGGACGAGCCCCGGAGCAAGGACGACCCCGGTCATCTCGCTGACCTTGACCGGAGACTCCGGAGTCACTGACCCGTCACCAGTCACGGAGAGCACCGAGTCCATGTTCAACCAGCGTCCAGAAGCCCCGATCTCGGTGAACTCCGGATCCAGAAGCTTCATAACACAGGACGAGGAAGCACGCGCCTCGGGATCGAGTAGGCGCATCTCCCCATCGATAGCTGCTTGCACGGCCCGTTCGTTCTCATCCGTCATGCCCGGACCCTACGGGCGCCGCTTCGCGGATCACAGTGAATTGTTGCGCTGCTGCCCCGACAGCCGGGCCACGCCGTCATAACTCGGGTTCTGGCTCACTTTCCGTGGAGCATGCACGCTGAGTGACGGTTGCCGGGCGGGTGGGCCCTGGTGAAGTTGCCCGGAACCGGCCCGTACCGGGTGCGGTGTAGCTGACACTTCGGCCCGTGGACGAAATGGTGCTTCGGCTGGAGGAGTTGCTGCTCCCGTCGATCGCCGACGTGACGGTGCTGTCCGTCGCCGTGAACGACGAGGCGGTACACATAGAGGCCTGCAGCACGGTGCCCGGGGCCGTCTGTCCCGGATGCGGGATCTGGTCACGGCGGGTTCACAGCTCCTACCCGCGCTTTCCCGCTGATGTGCCCAGCGGAGGCAGACGAGTCGCTCTCTGTTTGCGCGTCCGCAGGTTCCTCTGTCCGGTGATCGCGTGCGGGCGGCGGACCTTCGCCGAACAGCTGCCAGGCTTGACCCGTCGGTACGGTCGGCAGACCGAGCGCCTGCGGTCGACGCTGGCCGCGGTCGGCCTCGTGCTTGCCGGTCGGGCCGGTGCCCGCTTGGCGCGCATATTCGGCGTGTCCGTGAGCCGCAGCACGGTGCTGCGGCTGGTCGAAGGGTTACCCGACCTCGAGGTTTCGGCCCCGCGGGTGGTCGGCGTCGATGAGTACGCGACCCGCAAAGGGCGTCACTACGGGACTGTCCTGGTCGACGTTGAAAGCCGGCGTCCGGTGGACCTGCTGCCCGATCGGGAGGCGTCCAGTCTGGCCGCTTGGCTCGCGAAACGGCCCGGAGTGGAGGTGGTCTGCCGCGATCGGGCACTGTTCTTCGCCGAAGGTGCCACGGCCGGGGCACCGCAGGCGGTGCAGGTCGCGGACAGGTGGCATCTTTGGCACAACCTGAGCGAGGCTGCAGAGCGGTGCGTCGCAGACCATCGCGGATGCCTGCAGGTCCTGGCGCCAGATCCCGCCCAACCTGCCCCTGATCCGGAGAAGTTCGAAGACCCTTCCGGCTCGCCCTGGCCGAGGGTGACACCGCTTCGCTGGCCGCACCCGTGCCAACCACGCGACGGTCCACGAATTGCTGGCCGCCGGGCTCAGCCGGCGGGCGATCGGCCGCCAACTCCGGATGACCTCCCGCACCGTCAAGCTCCTCGCCGACGCAGCCACCCCGGAGGAACTGTTCCAGGGGCAGTGGCAGGGCCGACCATCCAAACTCGACGCGTTCAAGCCCTACCTGGATGACCGCTGGAACCAGGGTTGCACGAACGCCTGGAGGCTGTGGGAGGAGATCGTGCCGCTCGGCCATCAGGGCAGCTACCAGCGGGTTCGCGCCTATTTCCGGGAGAAGCGGCTCTCGCCAGGCCCCGTCACGGCTCGGCCACCGTCGCCCCGGGTCGTCGCCGGATGGATCCTCCGCCGGCCGGAGACCCTCACCGAGACGGAGCACCTTCGGCTCAAGGCCGTTCTGGTCCACTGCCCTGAACTGGATGCCCTCACCGGCCACGTCCGCTCCTTCGGCCAGATGCTCACCGAACGCCAGGGCGAACAGCTGCCGCAGTGGCTCGATGCCGTCCGGCAAGACAACCTCCCCGGCCTCCACACACTCGCCGCAGGCATCGACCGTGACCGCGATGCCGTCATTGCCGGCTTCACACTGCCCTGGAGCTCCGGCGTCGTCGAAGGCCACGTCAACCGGATCAAGATGCTCAAACGCCAAATGTTCGGCCGAGCCGGCTTCGATCTTCTCCGCAAGCGTGTCCTGCTGTACACGTAGGGCAACGCTTGCGAGCCTGCCGCAGGTGCTGGCAGACGAGCCTCAGGTCGCTATGTGTCGGATGAGCTCGTGCGACTTCTGCTGCAGTGCGGCTGTCCACTCCTTTGCATGGGGATCCGAAGCCGTCTTGAGATAGCGGCTCTCGGCGCGCTCGGCCGCCTGCCAGTTCACCTCGATGTTCGCATTCTCAGCCAAGGCCAGCACCGTGGCAACGAACCCTTCGGACAGGGTGGCCATGATGGCGTGCCTGGTTTTGCTATGCCAGGCGAGCAGGGCGTCGACGAACGCTGCGAATGCGATGGGGTCGATCTGACACTCGTCAGCTTCCATGGGGCCGATGCCGGATGGCAGACCCACTTCGGCTTGATAGACGATGACCTGGCTCATGAACAGCCGGGACGCCCCGTTGGACGGGTTCCACAGGGTTTGGTCGCTCAATTTGTAGTACTGGCTCACGTCAACCTCTCACTGCCGGTCATAGGGGGTCGACGCTACGGTCAGTCAGCCCTCCACGGAATGTGAGCCAGAACCCGTTGTCGTGAACAAAGCCACTGGTGTGTGTGCCGCCA
This sequence comes from Streptomyces sp. NPDC056347, assembly GCF_042262625.1. Classification (NCBI taxonomy): domain Bacteria; kingdom Bacillati; phylum Actinomycetota; class Actinomycetes; order Kitasatosporales; family Streptomycetaceae; genus Streptomyces; species Streptomyces sp. NPDC056347. Next base: position 14,296 of record NZ_JBHJQP010000082.1, read on the forward strand.
GGCGCAACGACCACTGCGCTACAGGGCCCGTCGTGAACCCGGGGAACGCTACCCCACGACCGAACCCCCTGTCCGCGAAGCAGGCCGCGCCACCGGGGCGGGCGGCGGGAAGGAAGGGTTCGAGCAGGAGGACGGCGTCAGGAGCCGCCTGTCACGCGGATCGCGCATGCTCCGGATTTGAACGCACCAGCTCGATGAACGGGTGTCCCGGGCTCAGTACCCGCTCGGTGTCGGCGAGGTTGTTGCGTGAGGTGAGGGTGTCGGGGTGGGCGGGGCCCAGTACTCGTTCCGCGGCCACCGGTCCGGTCGGGGCCGGGGCCGGGGTAGGTGCCGGGGTAGGTGCCGGGGTGCCGCTTCGCGCGTACGCCGGGCTGCGGCCGTTCCCCGTACGCCGGTCCCGTGCGAACGGCCCGTCAGCCGGCCCGGCCGTCCTTCGGGCCGATGCCCCGGGTTCTGGCCGGAGTTCCGTCCGGGGTGAACGCGTGGTGGAAGGTGAAGGCGTGCGGCGCGGGGCCGTTGTCGTGGAGGTGTTCCAGCCTGGAAACCCCGTCCTGCCAGGTGGGTATCACGCCGGCCGGGACCCACCAGAACGCGTAGAGCGGGTGGGCTGTCCTCTCGAACCAGTCGTGACGCCTGTTCAGTGCCTCGCGGTGCACTCCGGTGTAGATGGCGTCGAAGGCCGAGTGCAGGTCGGTCCAGAGCGAGAGGGTCGCGGCCAGGGCGGTGGTCTCCGCCGTGCGGCCCTTGTCGTACCAGGCCGGTACGGCGAACTCCCCCCAGGCGCCCCAGTCCAGCTCGAAGTGCGAGCCCCGGCCGCCGTCCGCCGCTTCGGCGCGGGCGAGGTACCCGGGGTGCCGGCCGATCGTCTCGTAGACGGCCTCGCCGCTGTCGTGGAGTTCGCGCGTGAGAGGTGCGGGATCGGCGAGCGGTGACTTCAGGACGCCGAATGTGTACAGCACGAGATGGGGCATTCGTCTCTCCCTGGTTGGGGTGCCTGGTGTGGGCCCGGTCAGGTGTCCTACGCGTGGGGGCGAGGAATCGTGGGGCGTGACCGAATCGCTGCGACAGGTAGGGCTCAGCACGATGAACTCCTCGGCGGCCGTGGGCGATCGCCGAGGACCAGGTGAAGGTAGCGGCCTCTGCGAGCGCTGTCGAAGTTGCGTTTCCCCTGCACAAGTGGCTTCCCGTACACGTGATTTCCCGGTCCGGGCAGTCCGCCGTGCTCGGGTACTTACGAAAAGGTAAGTACCGCAGTAAATAGTGGGTACTTCCGAGCGGGGCGGTGCTCTTCGAGCATGGAGGGGTGAACGAACAGCAGAACCACACCACCGAGCAGCACACCGCCGCCGTCACCGTCATCGGGCTCGGCCCGATGGGCCAGGCGATGGCCCGTGCCCTTCTCACCGCCGGTCACCCGGTCACCGTCTGGAACCGCACCGCGAGCCGGGCCGAGGACGTCGTCGCCGCCGGGGCGACGCTCGCCGCGACACCGGCCGAGGCGGTCGGGGCGAGCGGCCTCGTGCTCCTCAGCCTCACCGACTACCGGGCGATGTACGACATCCTCGGCGACGCCACCGCCTCGCTCGCCGGGCGCACACTGGTCAACCTGAGCTCCGACACCCCCGACCGGTCCCGTGAGGCGGCGGCCTGGGCGGCGGGCCACGGTGCGACGTTCCTCACCGGGGGCGTCATGGTCCCCGCACCGATGATCGGCACGCAGGCGGCGTACGTGTACTACAGCGGCCCGGACGAGGTGATGCGCAGCCACGTGGGGACGCTGGGGCTCGTGGGCACGCCCAAGTACGTGGGCGAGGACCCGGGGCTGGCGCAGATGATGTACCAGGCCCAACTCGCCGTGTTTCTCACCACGTTGTCCGCGCTGATGCAGGCCACCGCGATGCTGGGCACCGCAGGGATGAAGGCCGAGGACGCACTGCCGGAGCTGCTCTCCGCCGCCGACTCGATCGGCGCCATCCTGCGGTCCACCGGCGGGAACCAGGGCACCGCGATCGATGCGGGGGAACATCCCGGTGGCCTCAGCGCGGTCACCATGATGGGCGCGACGGCCGACCACATCGTCGAGACGAACTCGACGCTCGGGCTCGACCTCGCGCTCCCGCTGGCCGTGCAGGCGCACTACCGGCGCGCGATCGAGAGCGGGCACGGCGGCGACAACTGGACCCGGATCATCGACGGCATCCGGTCGCCGCGCTGACCCCGGCCGGAGTCGGGTCCGGGTCGACGCCCGGGGCGTCCGGGACCGGACCGTCGGCGAACGGGGCGAGGGCCCCGGATTCGGCGGATTCCGGGGCCCTCGGTGTTACGTCGGCCTTTACGCCGGCCCTTCCGTCGGCCGTTACGTTTGCCGACGCGTAGGCGGGTGCGTCAGTCGACGAGGTAGCGGATCGCGTCGACGACATGCGGGCCGTGCCCGAACGCCGCGCTGACGCGCTCCAGCCGGGCGTACGTCTCCGGCGTCATCCGCGACGCGTACCCGTTCATGGCGTGCAGCAGGAAGCGGAACGCCAGCTCCGCGCAGACCACCTCCGCACAGCGCACCAGCGCCCGGCGGACCGGGTCCACCGGATCGTGACCCTCCGCACGCGGCTCGATCAGGCCGACCAGCCGGACCACCTCCGGGGCCAGGCGCCGGTGACCGGCGGAGACCGCGTCCGAGCCGTCCTTGCCGCAGGGGGTGTACGTCGTGCAGGACGCCTCCGACGCGCCGCGCCCCCGGGCCAGCGGGACGGCCACGGCCAGCAGCCGGTCCAGCCAGACACGCGCGGCGCCGTGAATCGCCGGGGCGCCGCCGAGCGGCGGGTCCGTGGCGTGCCGCAGCAGGGCGATCTCGTCGTCGTCGAGCCCGGAGTCCCGCAGACGCAGGAGGTCCTCGACGAGCAGGACCACCCGGGTGGGGTCCCCTTCCGTGCCGAGGTGGTTTCGGACATGGTCCATCTCCTCCTCGGCGTACAGCACCCAGTCCGCGTGGAACGACGCGGCCAGCTCGGTCACGCCGAAGTCGAAGACCGTGTCCTCGCGTGCGGCCGCGGGATCGTGCATGGCTGGTCTCCTTACAGCGGGTAGGCGGTCAGTACGTAGAAACCGCCGGGCTTGTGGCCCTTGCGCACCGCCAGTGTCACGCTGAAGCGGTTGCTCGTGGTCGCACTGTAATTGCCGAGGTGGTCCACGCTGTCGCCCAGCGAGCCCGTGCCGTACGTGCCGGTGAGGGTGAGTGTCTGCGGCTTGCCGGGCTTCCCGGAATCCTGGACGAACTTCGTGATGCGGTCCTTGTTCTGGTCGACGAGCTGATTGACCGCCTTCTGCGCGAGTCCGGCGCTGGACCAGCGGGAGTTCGGGGTGGGCCGGTTCATCTTCCGGGTCTTCTTCTTGGCCAGCTCCTCCATCTTCTGGACGGTCACGTTGACGTGCTCGTCCAGGGTGTGCGCGACGCCCGGGAACATCCGCTCGGCGCGGGCCAGGTCGGTGCAGTTGTGCACCAGAACGTCGTCGGTGCCGACACGGACGTAGTAGCTGTCGATCCCGCTGACATCGAGGTCGTACGTGTCCTGCCGCTCGGTGCCGCGGTCGGTGGCGGTGACCGTCACGGGTCCGCCGTCCGGGGTCCGCAGAAGGTCGCCGGGCCGCAGCTCGCCCGCCGGGACCCAGCTCCCGCGCTCGGGCAGCCAGTAACGGTGGTTCTCGGTGGAGGTGACGGTGCCCGACCGGCGGGAGTCACCCTCCCCGGCGGCCACGGTCAGACGGACGAACGTCTTGTCCGTGTACGAGGAGGTGAACGGCACCGACTGCACCGGTCGCGGAGCCGTCAGCTCGGCGTCGCCGCCCGCGTCGGTGGCCAGGACGAGGTCACCGGCGCGTACGTCCTCGATCGGCTTGTGCGAGCCGTTCGCCATCAGCACCGGCGTACCGGCTGGGAAGCTGTTGCACGCGAAGACCACGTCGCCCTTGCGCGCGGCCCTGATGTCGTCCGGGACGAGCTTGCCGCCGAGCTTGAGCCAGCGCAGCGCGGAGAGGGAGCCGAGGCCCCGGTCGAAGCCGCCGATGTGCTCGTCGGTCACCAGGTCCTTGCCGGTGACGGCTTCGATGACGCCCTTGGCGTCCCCGATGCCCGGCAGCAGCCCGAGCAGGATGGACATGCGGCGTTGCTGCTCCTCGCTGTCCATGCCGGAGGGGCCGTCGCTCCAGGTCTTGCCGAGGCCGGAGAAGTCGAAGTCGAAGGCGGGCACTTCGCGGAGGCCTTCGGCGGCCTTCTTGATGTCGGGGACGACCTTGTTCATCCCGTCGACGGCCTTGTTGGCCTCGCCGATTCCCTGGTTGACCTGGTCCATGCCCTGGTTGGCCCTGGAGATGGACTTGTTCATGTCGTCGAGCGAGCGGTTGATGTCGTCGACGGCGCCGTTCATCGTGTCCAGCCCGCGGTTCATCCGGGCGAATCCGGCGTTCATGTCGTCGAGCGCCTTGCTGATGCCGTCGAGACTGCCCTTGACGCCGGTGACCGCCGTCTGGAACTTCGGGTCGCCCACGATGTTCGCCAGCACCAGAACGAGCTGAATCAGCGTCAGCGTGAGCTGGATCATGACCAGAATGGTCTCGATCGTCTCCAGCACGTCCCGTACCAGCTTGTCGATGTCGGTCTGCGCACCGGAGGCGACCGCGCGGATCTGATCCTCGATCTCCTTGCGGCGGTCGGGGTCCGTGATGGTGGTCGGGTCCTGCTTCAGGGCCTCCTGCAACTTCTGGAGTCCCGCGACCTCCTTCTTCACCGTGCCGAAGTGCTCGACGGTGTCCTTGTGGAGGTAGTGGATGCCGTAGGCGAACATGCCGATGCCCGCGCCGACCTTGACGGCCTTGCCGGCGAAGTCCCGGTAACAGGCGGGCTTCTCCAGCAGCGACAGCTTGCCGCAGCCGGAGATGGTGATGGCGCTCTTGACGATGGCGGCGAGCCGGTCGGCGTCGAGCTCCGCCTGGGTGGCGGCGAGGTTCTTCTCCGCGGCGGCCACCTGGATGCCCTGTGCGGCGACGGCGCTCTGCTTCCCCATGCCGAGCGTCAGGAAGAGGCTGAGCAGAAGGAGGAAGGAAAGAGGTCTCAGTCTTGAACGGTGAATCATGTGTGTCCTGTGCCGGAGGGCGCGGTTCCACCGGATGGTCGATCCGGCGCGTCCTGCGCCCCGTGTTCCCCAGGGGGTGTGTGGTCGACACAGCCCCCCGATTACTTACGAGTAGCTTATATCGGGCGGTGGCGGCCGACTGCGGCCGGGTGGCGGGCGGGAAGAAGTGTGGCCCGGTCAGATTCCTTCGCTGACCTGCGAGAACGCCCTGATGTCGATGGCTGAGGTGTCGTCAGGTGGGGCCTGGGGCGGGGCCTGGACGTGGCCCCCCGGCCCCGCTGCGCTGCCTCCCGGGCTTCCCGGAGACCGCCCGGGGCGACCGCCTCGGGCGGCGTCCGTCCGGTGTGGTGTTCTTCCTCGTCCCCGGCGGCCTGTTCGTGGGCCTCGCGGGTCCGGATGCCCGTCACGGGGCGGTGAGCGCGTCGCCGGAGGTGTGGCCGGGTGCGTGACCGGGGGCGCGGTCGGGTGTCGTACGCTGGCATTCCATGGCAATGAGTACTTCGCTGTGGTCCTTCGCCCTCGTCGTAGGGCTTCTCACTCTCACCCCCGGGCTCGACACCGCGCTGATTCTGCGGACGTCGGCGGTCGGCCGCCGCAGGCGGGCCTGGGGCGTCGTCCTCGGCATCCAGACCGGCACGCTGCTGTGGGGTGTGCTCACCTCGCTCGGTGTGACGGCACTCCTGACCGCCTCGCACCTCGCGTACACGGCGCTGCGGTGGGTGGGTGCGGCGTACCTGGTGTGGATGGGGGTGCGGATGCTGCGTGACACCTTCGTCCCCGCCGGGGAGCGGTCCGGGGCGGAGGCGGCGGATCCGGCGCTGCTCTCCGGTGCGGACTCGGTCGGCGGCGGGTGGCGGCAGGGCACCCTCACCAACATCCTGAACCCCAAGATGGGGGCCTTCTACGTGGCGGTCCTGCCGCAGTTCATCCCGGCCGGGGTCAGCCACTTCACCATGGGGCTCCTGCTCACCACGGTGCATATCCTCCTCGGCCTGGTGTGGTCGGCCGTCCTCATCGGGTTCGCCCGTGTCCTGCACGGCTGGCTCCGCAAACCGCAGGCCCGCCGCCTGCTGGACCGGATCACCGGCACCGTCGTCGCGGGCTTCGGCCTCCGCCTGGCCCTGGGGGACTGAGGCGGGGCCTCGCGGCCGAGAGAGGTGGGGGACGTTCGCCGCGTCACGCCAGGCCGTGGGCCAGCAGGGCGGTGTGCGGCAGTACCAGCGAGCCGTCCGGGCCGGTGAACTCCGCGCACAACGAATCGAAGTGGTTCTTGATCCCGGCGATCACCGCCGGGCTCTGGCTCGTCACGATCCGCCCGATCGTCGCCACTCCCGCGGCCGGTCCGCTCCACCACTCCTCGCGTGTCGTGCGGTGGTCCCAGGCCAGGTTGGTGCAGCGGACGTCCGTCAGGCCCGCCGCCTCGCCGAGCAGCGCGGCGAGGCCCTGTTCCGTACGGGAGAAGTCGTCCTCGGGCGCGAGCGCGGGCAAGTGGGCCGGGCGGGGTACGCCCGCCGCCCCGACCGCCCGACCCAGCAGGGCCTGCCCGGCAGCGGCCGGAACCGCCCAGATGGTGACAGCGATGCGCCCGCCGGGACGCGTCACGCGCCGCAACTCCCGCAGGGCTTCCCGGGGGCGGCCGACATGGTTGAGTACGAAGTTGCCGACCACGGCATCGAACGCGTCGTCGATGAACGGCAGGCCGGGCAGAGCGGCGAGCCGCACGTCGGCTTCCGGGGCGGCCGACGCGGCCAGGGCGGCCATGCCGGGTTCGGCGTCCACCGCCGTCACCTTCGCGCCCCGCTCGCACGCGGCCACGGCGGCGGTGCCCGTGCCCGTACCCACATCGAGGACCCGTGTGCCCTCCGCGACCCCGGCGGCGTCGAGAAGCGCGGGCACCGGATACGCGCAGAGCTTGGCGAAGCCGGCGGCGTAGGCATCGGCCTGCCCCGCCCACGCCCGCCGCTCGGACGCGTCGAACGCCGTCTGCATGGCCCGTACCCTCCCCGGTCTTTGGTACCTGGACTCCGGCCCCCGTTGTCCGGGCTTCCGGAACAGCCGCCCCGCGACGGTGATCCCCGCGACGGTGACCCGCGCTCCGAGGCTAGTGCGGCGGCCGGAGACGATCAACGAGGTGGAGCCGTCCGGGACCGCGCCCAAAGCGTGCCGCACGGCCTTCGGTCGGGCCTCCGATCGGCGTCGGCGGCGGGTCCGCCCGTCAGGCCGCGAGGTGCCCGTCCTCCTCGTCCTCCTCGGTCAACTCGTCCCGCACCATCAGCCCGGCCACCCACAGCGGCATCAGCCAGTGCACCGCGAGAACGGCGAGGAGCAGCGGGCCCGCGTACGTCTTCGGGGAAGCGCCGCCGGTCAGCTGCACGATCAGCAAGGCGACGGCCGCCGTGGCCAGGAGCAGGGTCGTCACTCGGTGCGCGCGGGCCTGCACCCGGGCGCGTTCCTCGGACTGCCGCTCGTCCAGCGCCCGTTCACGCAGTTCGAGCAGGCCGCGGGTGGCGCCGTTGATCGCACCGGTCGCGACCATCCACGGCAGCAGCAGCGCCACCACGGCGACCAGGGGCCAGACAGGCTTACCGTCCGCGGGCAGGGCGTACGCCATCAGGGCACCGATGGCCGCGGTCAGCGCCAGATGCGCGGCCACCACCGAGCGCCGACGGGCGGCCGTCGCGTACAGCGGCATGGCCCGGCGGTCGTTCATCAGCCGCAGCATGCTGCGGTCGTAGCGCGTGAGCGGGGGTGTGGTCATGGCGTCTTCCTCCCGTAGATCTCGTCCGTGAGCGGCCGGAACGGTTCGAGCGAGAACAGTGCCTCCACCGGAAGCCCGAAGAACTTCGCGATCTTCAGCGCCAGGTCCAGGCTCGGGTTGTACTGCCCGCGCTCGATGTAGCCGATGGTCTGGTAATGCGCTCCCACCTCGTCGGCCAAGTGCTTCCGCGACACCTTCCGCTCGGCGCGCACCACAGCCAATCTGTTGTACAGCTGCTCACTCATGTATAAGAAGTACTACATTTTGGTGGAGGGTGGCAACAGGCCGCGTGAAGTTCCGGGGGTGGGGTGACGCCGTCGGCGGTGGCCATGAGGTGCCCCGTGACCGTGTCGGACGCGGGAGCCGGGAGCCGGGAGCCGTGCGTCGAAACGGACTTGCCACTCGGCCGCTCCGCGGGATGACATGCCCCCATGAGCAGAATGGCGCAGGTGCTGGTCCTGGCACGGTACGAGGACGAGGTGATGGAGCCGCTGACACGGGTCGACGAGACGCGTACGTGGCACGGCTGTTTCGAGCGGATACCGGACTGGTTCGTCGGCGGGTGGTACCTCGAGTTCTTCCGCGAGAGCCAGCGCCGCGGGGTCCTCGCCGACCTGGAGGCGCTGCCGTGGAACAGCCCGGAGTGCGTGCAGGTCATGCTCCACGACGAAGACGACGACTGCTTCGGGCTGTGGATGTTCCATGATGGGGTGCTGGCCGAGGTGTCGATTCCGCGCGTACAGCGGGTCCACACCCCGCCACCGCCGTGGTGGGGCGACAGTCCCCGGCCGGGACACCTACAACGGACGGACGGACCGGACGCAGAGACGCTGTCGCTGCACTCCCCCGAGCACGAACAGGACCCACGACTCTGCTGGTGAGGAAACCGGCGGCGAAGCACCGCACGCCGTCCGCCGCGCCGTCCGCCGCGTCGGCCGGTTCGGAGGCGGTGCGGAGGCGGAGGCGGTGCGGCGGCGTTTCACGGCCGTCCGTGGCCGTCCGCGGCCGCTCGCTTCCGTTCACAGCCGCATGAGCCCGGCAGTCGTGGGCCGGAAGCCGCACTGCTCGTAGAAGGACTTCAGGTGCGGCTCGTGGTCCACGTGCAGCCAGTCCGCACCGCGCGCCCGCGCCTCTTCGGCGGCCGCCCGCACCAGCCGTACCCCGAGCCCCTTGCGGCGCTCGTCCGGGTGCACGGTCGTGTCCAGGATGAAGGCGTGCACGCCACCGTCACCGACGACGTTGACGAATCCGACCGGACGGCTCCCCCGGTGCGCCGCGATCCATACGAGGCTCCGGTCCAGCACCGGCGCGAAGAGGACGGTCCGGTGATCCGGCCACGACGCCGCGAACAGCTCGTTGAGCTCCGCGTCCGTCAGGCCGGGGCGGACGGTCAGCACCAGGTCGTCGCTCCGCGGCCCGTCATCGATCAGCATGCGCAGCAGAATGCCACGCGCCCACGCCCCGGCCATCACTGGTGACGACCGATCGGTTGTCCGTCGAACGCGTTCCCGGAAGACTGGACAGATGCGCCGACTCCTGCTGCTCGCCCCGCTGTTGCTGGTCACCGTCGGCTGCGGGGTGGTGCAGTCCTCCGAGGACGAGGCTACGGACGTCGCGCGGGAGGTGGCCAGGAAGGCGGGCGAGCGGCTCCACGGCCAGCGCCCGCGCACGGCGGAGGAGGTGGGGCGCTCCGCCTCGGGTATCGACGGAGTGGAGGTGATGCGGGTGACAGGCACCTCGACACACGACGGGGACGGGATCGAAGTGGTCGTCCGTACGTCCGGCTCGGCGTACAACGAATGGTCCGAACCCGAGGAGGCCGTCGTGCGGCGCTGCTTCGCGGTGCGGGTGTCGCCCAGGTCCGAGTGGCGTGAGGAACCCCGTGACGTGGAATGCCCGGGCGGTCTCGCGCTGACCTTCGCCCCGCCGCCCCAGCCGCCCCGGCTGCCGTACGAGGAGCTCCGGGCGAGACTTCCCCGGGTGCCGCGGGGCGGCCGGGCCGACGAGGCCGAGGTGCGCCGTGTGCTCACCGCCCTGGACCTGAACCGGGCGATCAGTACCGAGGTGAAGGCGGAGGGCGACCGGGTCGGTGTTCTCCTGTCGGTGCGCGGCAACGGTTTCGACCCGCAGGACTGCCTTCTCGCCCGGGTGGCCCCCGGCGCCACCGACGTATGGGTGCCGTCCCGGATCCAGCGGATGCCCGGAGAGGGCGGCTGCACCGTCGGCAACGCCCTGGACCCGGCACCGTCACCGCACTGAACGGGCGGCCGGGCGGGGAGAGCCGGTGGCCCCGCCCCGCCTGCCTCCGTCGCGGACGCCGCCACGACCCCGCCGTGTTTCCACCGCTCCGCCCCGAGTGGGAGGAGCCGGGCCGCCCCCGCGCCCGGGACGCCCGGCCAGGGCCGGGAGAACCGGCCCGGCTTCCGGCCGTTCCGGCGCAGGACTCCCGGAGAGCCGAGGGGAATCGCCCTAGGGCGTGTTTCGAAAGTCCCGTCTGCCCGGGGGCGCCCGGCACGCACACTCGCCGCGTTGTCGGGATCGCCCCGATACATCCAGTATCGGGGCGGCCCTCCGCCTTGCGATCGCACGCACCGGACACCCCCGGGCCTGCCCTCCGGGCAGACGACGCTACTTTCGAAACACGCCCTAGTCGCAGAAGTGGTCCAGGACGTCCGGCAGGTGCCGGGCCCATCGGTCGTACGTCTCGTCGTCCGGCGCGGTCAGGGTGCAGTCGTACGGGGCGTCGTCGGTGCACTCGATGAACAGGGTGCAGCGCCGGCCGGCGTAGTCCAGTCGGTGGCCGATGCTCGCGATCTCCTCCCAGAGGAACTCGATGCTGATGTCGCGGACGTCGGCCAGTCTGATCTCGACCCCGTGGGTGTCGATCACCATGGTGCGTTCGTCGTCCTCGGCGTAGAAGAAGTCGGCGATCTCGGCGGGAGGCGGTGTCCCGGGCCCGGGAGGCGGTGTCCCGGGCCCGGGTGACGGTGTCACGGGCCCGGGAGGCGGCGCCACGGGCCAGGACGGCGGTGCGACGAGGGTGGGCGGTGGTGCGAGGACCGTCGGCGGGTACGGGACGTCCGCGGCGTCGGCGAACGTGTCGAGCAGCTGCTCCGTGGTGGGCCGGAGCGCCGGGTCCTTGGCCAGGCAGGCCTCGACGGTCCCGCGTATGCCCTCCGGGACCGACGAGACGTCCGCCTCCGTGTGCACCGAGCGGTACATCAGCATCATCGGGGCGCCCTCGCCGAACGCGCTGCCGCCCGCCGCCGCCACCAGGACGGCACCCAGGGCGAACACATCGGCCGCGCCGGTCACCTCCCGGCCCTCCGCCTGTTCGGGGGCGAGATAGCCGGGGGTGCCGAAGGAGTGGCCCGTCGCCGTCAGCCGGGTCGACTCGACGGCCCGGGAGATGCCGAAGTCCAGGACCCGTGGACCGTCCGGCGCCATGATGATGTTGCCCGGCTTCAGATCCCGGTGCACCAGCCCGCACCCGTGCACCGCCGCCAGCGCCTCCGCCAGCGCCGCCCCGAGCCGCTTCAACTCGTCCTCGGGCATGCGGCCTTCGGCCCGGAGGCGCTCGGCCAGTGTCGGACCCGGCACGTACGCCGTGGCCAGCCAGGGCGGGTGGCCGTCCGGATCGGAGTCCACCACCTGCGCGGTGTGGAAGCCGCCGACCCTGCGCGCCGCATCCACCTCGGCCCGGAACCGGGCCCGGAAAACAGGGTCCGAGGCCAGCTCAGGCCGGGCCACCTTCACCGCCAGCAGGCGCCCGCCGCGCGACCGGGCCAGATGGACCGTACCCATCCCGCCCGCACCGAGTTCACGCACCACGACATACGGACCGATCCGTTCCAACTGGGCCTCCCGTGCGAGTGGTTCGCGTATGCGGTACGCCAGGATCGTAGAGCGCGACGGCCGGATCCGGTCGAGGAACGGCGGGCCCGCCGCAGTGCGCCGGCCACCGCGGTCGTTCGCCCCGTACCCCGGTCATCCGCGCGGGAGGAATCCGCACGGGCCCGGCTCGTCCCCCGCCCCGCTCACGCCCGCCCGGCGAACCACTGGCGTGCGGCCTCCAGCCCGGCCTCGTTCATGGCCGGGTCGGGGAGGCCGGTGAGGTCGCCGCGGGCGATCCGGCGCGCGAAGTACACGGCCTGGCCGGCCCAGCGGTAGTCCAGCAGGAGGCCCAGCGAGCGGTCCACCTCGGTGCGGGTCAGGGCGCCCTCCGCCACGTAGGCGTCGAGCAGCGGGCGCATGGGCTCCGCGCCCCGGTACATCACCAGTGCCGCCAGGTCGTACGCCCGTGGCCACACGCCCGTCCCGCTCCAGTCGATCATTCCGCAGACACCGGTCGCCGGGTCGGTCCGGAAGACGTCCGGGGCCGGGTCGCCGTGCACCGGCCCCCAGGTCAGGGCGGGCAGGCCGGGGCCGTTCAGCCGGTCCAGGACCTCGGTGACCACGGGCCCGAGCCAGGGGCGTACGCCCAGGTGCTCCGTCGGGAGGAACAGGCGGGCGGGCGCGAGGTCCGTGTCGTCCCCGGTGCCGAGTGCGCGATGGGCGCGGGCGAGGGTGGTGCCCATCGTCTCCAGCTCGGCGCGGGACTCACCGGTCAGCGCCCGGCCCTCGACCCAGCGCAGCAGGGCCGCCGACCGGCCGCCGAAGGGTACGGCCGACCGCCCGCCGGTCGTCGCCACGGGGGCACCGGCCGGGATGCCCGCCCGCTCCAGCCGCTCCGCCAGCCGGAGGCCGCGGGCGAACGCCTCCCCGGCCTCCGGCTCCACCGCCTTCACCACCCACCGCGTGTCACCGGAACGCACCTCCCACGTAAGGGAGTTCATACCGCCCTCGAGCGGTGTGACGTCGTCCACGCGGAGGTCCCAGTGCTCCGCGAGCAGCCGGGCGACGGACAGAACGGTGTACGGGGCGTGGTGGTCGGCCATCGTGTCGACTCCTCCGTGCGGGCGGGTGCGGCCTCTTGCGCCAGGCGCGTCAGCCGTGCTGGTCGCCCGGCTTCTCGGTGAGCAGGGCGGTGATCTCCTGGGCGAGCTCCGGGCCGAGTTCGCCCCAGCCGTTCTTGTAGCCGTAGACGCTCGCCAGCGTACGGGCCTCGTAGTCGCCGTTCATGATCTCGATGTCGTCGGCGGTGATGAGCGCCGGGTGGGCGACGCCGACCGCTCCCGAGACCTTCAGCAGCTCCTTGCGCAGGGTGCGCAGGTAGACGGCGGCCCGGGCGGACTTCGAGGGGGCGTCGACGCCCCGTACCAGCCACGGGTTCTGGGTGGCGATACCGGTCGGGCACTTGTCGGTGTGGCACTTCTGCGCCTGGATGCAGCCGATCGACAGCATCGCCTCACGGCCCACGTTGATCATGTCGACGCCCAGGGCGAAGGCGACCGCCGCGTTCTCCGGCAGGCCGAGCTTGCCGGAGCCGATGAAGGTGAGCCGGTCGGTCAGGCCGTGCTCGGCGAACGTGCCGTAGACCCGGGAGAAGCCCATCCGGAACGGCAGCGACACCGAGTCGCTGAAGATCAGCGGGGCCGCCCCGGTGCCGCCCTCGCCGCCGTCGATCGTCACGAAGTCGACCCCGCGGTCACCGGGCGCCATCAGCGTGGCCAGCTCCTGCCAGAAGCTCATCTCGCCCACGGCGCTCTTGATCCCGACCGGCAGCCCGGTCTCGGTGGCGAGCAGCTCCACGAAGTCGAGCATCGAGTCGACGTCGTGGAACGCCGTGTGCCGGGAGGGGGAGGCGCAGTCCTGGCCGGCCGGGATGCCGCGGATGGCGGCGATCTCGGGGGTCACCTTCGCGCCCGGCAGCATCCCGCCGAGCCCCGGCTTCGCGCCCTGGGAGAGCTTGATCTCGATCGCCCTGACCGGGGCCCCGGCGACGACGTCCTTCAGCTTGTCGAGGTTGAAGGTGCCGTCCTCGTTGCGGCAGCCGAAGTACGAGGTCCCGATCTGGAGGACGAGGTCGCCGCCGTTGCGGTGGTACGGGGAGAGGCCGCCCTCGCCCGTGTTGTGCATCGTCCCGGCCAGCGCCGCACCCTTGTTCAGCGCCGTGATGGCCGCGCCGGACAGCGAACCGAAGCTCATCGCCGAGATGTTCACGATGCTCGCCGGACGGAACGCCTTGGCCCGCCCGCGCGGGCCGCCCAGCACTTTCGCCGAGGGCAGCGGGGCCTGCGGATCGTGCAGATCGGGCAGTGCGCCGGCGAAGGTGCGCTGCTTTATGTACGCGTGCCCCTGCACGTGCTCGACGTCCACGTCGGTGCCGAAGCCGAAGTAGTTGTTCTCCTCCTTCGCCGACGCGTAGATCCAGGTCCGCTGGTCACGGCTGAACGGTCGCTCCTCCTCGTTGGAGGTCACGACGTACTGCCGCAGCTCCGGGCCGATCGTCTCCAGCAGGTAGCGGGCGTGCCCGACCACGGGGAAGTTTCTGAGGAGGGCGTGCTTCTTCTGGACGAGGTCGCGGGCGGCCACCACCGCCAGTGCCGTCGCGGCCGCCGCACCGATGCTCCGAGCGCGCATGAAACGTTCCTCTCCTCCGGCTGTACGACCCCGACCCCCTCGCCTTGCGGCGGACGGCGTGGGCGCTGTTCTGACGGACCCGGCCGGGCAGGCCGGTCGTCCGACGACGAAACGACACACCATAGCCCCGAAGCCGTACGCGTGAATGGACGGGGCGGCCCCGCTCACTCGGTGCGTGCTGCCGGTACCCCTGGGTGCCGGACGAACGTCGTCCCGTGATGCCGAACTCCGCCCGGGTCCGCTCCACTCCGCGTCTGGTCCCGCACGGGCCGGAGTCGCGTCGTACCGCCGGCCACGGAACCTGCCGGGATGGCGGCAGCCGCGGCGACGTAGCACTGCGCGACTACTAGGCTCCACTGCGTGACTACTGTGGTGAATGCTGTGCAGCGGTGGCTGCTGGGGCTGATGCTGCTCTGCTACGTGCTGGCCGGCGCGTTCCCGGCGCCCGGCGAGAGGCTGCGCGGGCTGGCGCTGCCGATCCCCGTGGGCGCGAGCGCTCTGACGCTGTCGATGGTGCTGCTGGCGGTGATGCTGTTCAACGCCGGCCTGGGGGTGCGCGTCGCCGATCTGCGCGGGGTGCTGTCCCGGCCGGTGCGACTGGCCCTCGGTATCGCCGCCAACGCCCTGCTTCCGTTGCTCGTGCTCCCGGTCGTCGCTCTCGGCCTGCGCACCTGGCCCGATCCGGCGGAGGCGGAGGGGCTGGTGGTCGGGCTGATGCTCGTGCTGGCGATGCCGATCGCGGGCGGCGCCGCCTCCTGGGGGCAGAACGCGGGGGCCAACGTCCCGCTGGTCGTCGCCATGGTGATGGGATCCACGCTGCTCAGCCCGCTCACGGTGCCCCTCGGAATGCACCTGGCCGGCCGGCTGGTCGGTCCCGACGGTGCCGGCGCCCTGGACGACACGGCCACGGTCGACCTCATCGCCCGGACAGGGGCCGGGGTCTTCGCGCTGGTGTCGGTGGTGCTGCCGTGCCTCGCCGGAGTCGTCGTACGGATCGCGCTCGGCGAGGACCGCGTCTCCCGGGCCCTGCCCGCGATCAAGTGCGTCAACCTGGTGAACATCCTGCTGCTCTGTTACATCAACGCGGCCGGCGCGCTCGGGCAGGCCCTCGCCCATCCGGACCCGGATCTGCTGATCCTGGCGCTCGTCCTGTCCGGTGCGGTGTGCTGCCTGGCCTTCTGTTGCGGACGATGGATGTCCCGCTGGACGCACTGCAACCGGTCGGACGGGGTCTCCCTCATGTTCGCCACCGGCATGAACAACAGCAGCGCGGCGGCCGTGCTCGCCGCCTGCTGGTTCCCCCACCGCGCCGCGGTGCTGCTGCCGATCCTCTCCTACAGCCTGCTGCAGAAGATCGTCGCGGGAGCGGCGGCGAGGCCGCCTCGCCCCGGGAGAAGGGGTGCGGCCGCCGCATACGCGAAGTCGGGTTGACCGCCCCGGACTCCGGCGGCTCGGCCCGCCCCTCCACCTCGCCGGTCGCGACCGCCGGGCAACGCAGTCGCCGACCGGATCGGGCACTGGATGGGACGCCGGGTCGGACGCCGGGTCGGGCACTGGATCGGACGCCGGGTCGGACGCCGGATCGGGCACTGGATCGGACACCGGATCAGGCACCGGGTCGGACACCGGATCAGGCACCGGATCAGGCACCGGGTCGGACACACGTGACACTTGCCCGGTCCGCTGTCACATTCGCGGCACGGGGGTACCCCCTGCGAGGGCGAACGCCCCGTCGATCGGCGTGAGAACCACCGCGGTGCCCCGAGCGCCGGGACCCCACCGGAACCGAACCGTCCGGGCACACCGTGTGACGGAGGCCCCGGTCCCGGGCGCGGGCCCCGCTCGTATGCTCGGGACCATGACCGATCAGCAGCACGGACGCCCGACCACCAACGCCATGCGGCGCGCCCTCAAGCGGGCCCGCGACGGTGTCGCTCTCGACGTGACCGAGGCCGCCGTACTGCTTCAGGCACGGGGCGACGACCTGACCGATCTCGCGGCCTCCGCCGCACGGGTACGGGACGCCGGGCTGGAGGCGGCGGGACGGCCGGGAGTGATCACGTACTCCCGCAAGGTCTTCATCCCGCTCACCCGCCTCTGCCGCGACAAGTGCCACTACTGCACCTTCGTCACCGTCCCCGGCAAGCTCCGGCGCGCCGGACACGGCATGTTCCTGTCGCCCGACGAAGTGCTCGACATCGCCCGCGCGGGCGCGGCCATGGGCTGCAAGGAAGCGCTGTTCACCCTCGGGGACCGGCCCGAGGACCGCTGGCCCGAGGCCCGGGAGTGGCTGGAGGCCGAGGGGTACGACGACACCCTCGCCTACGTACGCGCCATGGCCATCCGGGTGTTGGAGGAGACCGGCCTGCTGCCGCACCTCAACCCCGGCGTGCTGACCTGGACCGACCTCCAGCGGCTCAAGCCCGTCGCCCCCTCCATGGGGATGATGCTGGAGACGACGGCGACCCGGCTCTGGTCCGAGCCCGGCGGCCCGCACCACGGCTCCCCGGACAAGGAACCGGCCGTGCGGCTGCGGGTTCTGGAGGACGCCGGACGTTCCAACGTGCCGTTCACCACCGGCATCCTCATCGGGATCGGCGAGACCTACGAGGAGCGCGCCGACTCGCTCTTCGAACTGCGCCGCACCGCCCGCGCCTACCACGGCATCCAGGAAGTCATCGTGCAGAACTTCCGGGCCAAGCCGGACACCGCGATGCGCGGCATGCCGGACGCCGAACTGGAGGAACTGGCCGCCGCGATCGCCGTGGCCCGGCACATCCTCGGCCCGTCCGCCCGCATCCAGGCCCCGCCGAACCTCGCCGACGCCGAGTACGCGCTGCTCATCGGCGCGGGCATCGACGACTGGGGCGGCGTGTCACCGCTCACCCCCGACCACGTGAACCCCGAGCGCCCCTGGCCGCACATCGACGAACTCGCCGCGAGAACGGCCGAGTCCGGCTTCACGCTCCGCGAACGCCTGACCATCTACCCCGAGTTCATCCAGCGCGGCGAACCCTGGCTGGACCCCCGGCTGCTGCCGCACGTGCGCGCGCTCGCCGACCCGGAGACCGGGCTCGCCCGCGAGGACGCGATGCCCGGCGGACTGCCCTGGCAGGAACCCGACGAACAGTTCGGCGCGTCCGGCCGCACCGACCTGCACCGCACCATCGACACCGAGGGCCGCACCGGCGACCGCCGCGAGGACTTCGACGAGGTGTACGGCGACTGGGAGGCGCTGCGCGAGGCCGCCGCCCCCGGCATGGTCCCCTCCCGCATCGACACCGACGTACGCCAGGCGCTGGGCCAGGCCGCCGACGACCCGACGAAGCTCACCGACGAACAGGCCCTCGCCCTGCTCCACGCGGACGGCCCGGCCCTCGACGAGCTGTGCCGGATCGCGGACACCCTGCGCCGTGACGTGGTCGGCGACGACGTCACGTACATCGTCACCAGGAACATCAACTTCACCAACGTCTGCTACACCGGCTGCCGGTTCTGCGCCTTCGCGCAGCGCCGCACCGACGCCGACGCGTACACCCTCTCCCTGGACCAGGTCGCCGACCGGGCCGCGCAGGCGTGGGACGTCGGCGCGGTCGAGGTCTGCATGCAGGGCGGCATCCACCCGGACCTGCCCGGCACCGCGTACTTCGACATCGCGCGGGCGGTACGGGAGCGGGTGCCCGGCATCCACGTGCACGCCTTCTCGCCGATGGAGGTCGTCAACGGGGCGACCCGCACCGGCATGTCCGTACGGGACTGGCTGATCGCCGCGAAGGAGGCCGGGCTCGGCTCGATCCCCGGCACGGCGGCCGAGATCCTGGACGACGAGGTCCGCTGGGTCCTGACGAAGGGCAAGCTGCCCACCGCGACCTGGCTGGAGGTCATCAGGACCGCCCACGAGGTGGGCCTGCGTTCCTCCTCCACGATGATGTACGGCCATGTCGACCAGCCCCGCCACTGGCTCGGCCACCTGCGGACGCTGGCCCGGCTCCAGCAGGAGACCGGCGGGTTCACGGAGTTCGTGACGCTGCCGTTCATCCACACCAACGCACCGGTCTACCTCGCGGGCATCGCCCGTCCCGGCCCGACCGACCGGGACAACCGGGCGGTCACGGCGATGGCCCGGCTGCTGCTGCACCCGCACATCACCAACATCCAGACCAGCTGGGTCAAGCTCGGCACCGAGGGCGCCGCCGAAATGCTCCGCTCCGGCGCCAACGACCTGGGCGGCACGCTGATGGAGGAGACCATCTCCCGGATGGCGGGCTCCGGCTACGGCTCGTACCGCTCGGTCCAGGACCTGATCGCCATAGCTGACCGGGCGGGCCGTCCGGCGAAGCCGCGCACCACGCTGTACGGGGAGGTCCCCGAGGAGCGGGTGGCGGCGGCCGCGGCCTCGGACGGGCACCTTCCGGAACTGCTTCCCGTGCTGCCCGACTGACGGGCGGACGCATGGCGGGGCGCCCGGCCCGCGCGGCC
>NZ_JBHJQP010000083.1:0-32960 GCF_042262625.1 Streptomyces sp. NPDC056347
GCCCGGAGTTCGGCCGCCGCGCGAAGACATGGGCCCGCCCGGCCGCCCGGCGCAAGGGCCGACGGCCCGTCCCGTCCGTCCTGCCGTCCCGGAAAGGTCACACCGTGCCCGACCAGCAGTCCGACGTCGTCATCTGCGAACCCCTGCGCACCCCCATCGGCCGGTTCGGCGGCGTGTTCGCCACGCAGACCCCGGCCGTCCTCGCCGCACGCGTCGTCGCCGAGGTCGTGGCCCGCACCGGGATCGCCCCCGACGCCGTCGACGAGGTGATCCTCGGGCACTCCTACCCGTCCGCCGAGGCCCCCGCCATCGGCCGGGTCGCCGCGCTGGACGCCGGACTGCCCCAGACGGTCACCGGCTCCCAGGTCGACCGCCGCTGCGGCTCCGGCCTCCAGGCCGTACTGGACGCGGCGATGCAGATCCGGGCCGGATTCAGCGAGGTCGTCATCGCGGGCGGCGTGGACGTGATGAGCGCCGCCCCGTACTACACCCACGACGGCCGCTGGGGCATCAAGGGCCCTGGCCTCCAGCTCCACGACTCCCTGGCCAGGGGCCGGGTCACCGCGGGCGGCATCCACCACCCCGTACCCGGCGGCATGATCGAGACCGCCGAGAACCTTCGGCGCACGTACGGCATCGGCCGCGCCGACCAGGACGCCCTCGCCCTGAGCTCCCAGCGGCGGGCCGCCCGGGCGGCGGCCGAGGGCCGGTACGCCGCGGAGACCGTTCCGGTCACCGTGCGGACCCGCAAGGGCGAGACGGTCGTCACCGCCGACGAGCACCCCCGCCCCGACACCACCGCGGAGCAGCTCGCCGCGCTCCGCCCGGTCATGGCGAAGTCCGACCCGGAGGCGACCGTCACCGCGGGCAACGCCAGCGGTCAGAACGACGCGGCCGCCGCCTGCCTGGTGACCAGCGCGGCGACCGCCGAACGGCTCGGCCTCACCCCGCTGGTCCGGCTGGTCTCCTTCGCCCGCGCCGGGGTGCCCGCCGCGACGATGGGCCTGGGCCCCGTGCCGGCGACCCGCACCGCCCTGGACCGGGCCGGCCTCACCCTCGCCGATCTCGACCTGATCGAGCTGAACGAGGCATTCGCCGCCCAGGTCCTGGCCTGCACCCGGGAGCTCGGCCTCGGCGAGAAGGACCACGAGCAGCGGATCAACGTCAACGGCTCCGGGATCTCCCTCGGCCACCCGGTCGGCGCGACCGGAGCCCGCATCCTCGCCACGCTCACCCGCGAACTGCACCGCCGGGAGGCCCGGTACGGGCTGGAGACCATGTGCATCGGCGGCGGCCAGGGCCTCGCCGCGGTCTTCGAGCGGATCGCCGCCTGAGCCCCGGTCATCGAGCCCCGGTCATCGAGTCCCGGTCCTGAAGTTCCGGTCCTGAAGTCCCGGGAACGTGCGCTTCCCGGCCCCCGCGATGAGTAGGATCGCGCCGCATGCCGGGCGGGCGGCGGGAGCCGTGCCGCGCGGCAGGGAACGAAGCATCGGGGGAGCGCGGCATGAGTGCGAACGGCGACGGCCACCGGGGCCCGACGGGCGGCCCCGGCCCCGGTGGACAGCCGGGCCCGGGTTCCGGCCCCCAGCCCTACCCCGGCCCTCAGCCTTACCCCGGCCCCCAGCCCTACCCCGGGCCCGGTCATCCCCCGTACCCCGGCGGTCCCGGCGCGGGGCCCTGGCCGCCGCAGCCCGCGCCCGTGCCGCCGCGGAACCGGGGCCCGTACCCGCCGCAGCCGCCCGGCGGTGGCCCGTGGCCGCCGGTGCCGCGCCCGCCCCGGCCCCCGCTGACGCGCGGGCGACGGATCCTCAAGTGCGTCTACAACCCGTTCTACGCCGCCCAGCGGGCCTTCCGTCCCTCGCGCCCGGGAACCGTCGCGGATCCCACGGTGCGCAGGCTCCAGCTGTGGCGCACCGGGCTCGGGCTCGTCGCCTGGCTCGTGCTGACCATGTCGTACAAGCCGGTCGGCACGGCCGAGGGCGTCCAGACCGTCGCGAACGACAGGTTCGACCAGAGCTGGATCAGCACCCTCGTCCTCGTGTGCGCCTTCCCGTTCGTGATCGGCCTGTTCGCGTTCGCCGCACGGGGCGCGCTGCGCGGGCTCTATCTGCGCCGGTCGCTGAAGTCCTTCGGGGCGGTGGCGGCCCTGATGGGGGCCATGGCCACGTTCCCCCTGGCCGTCGCGCCCGACCCGGAGACCTCCGGCTTCCGTGACGCCATCGGGACCCCCGGCACGGCCGTCCTCGTCGTGCTCTGCGCGTGGTCGCTGGGGTTCGTCCTGTACGGGATCGGGCTCGGCCTCATGCACGTGTTCCGCACCGCGGACATCCACGAGGTGCTGCCGCCGGTCCTCGCCACCCTGATGGTGTGGGTGATGGCCGCCCTCGACGTGATCAGCAATGAGAACGCCGAGGTGCCCGTCCTCGCCCGCGTCGTGTTCCTGCTCGGCGCCCCGGTGTCGGTGACGGCACTGTCGTGCTGGGAGCTGTACCGCCTGCGCAAGCACCACGGCCTCACCGTGCGGCGGGCCCTCGGGCGCCAGTGACCTGATCCGCCGGCCCGCACCGGGCCTCAGCGGGGCGGCGCCGTCCCGGTGATCGCGGTGACGGCCATCCGGACCGCCCGGTCCGTCACCGCGTCGGGGTCGTCGCCGCCCTCGATCGCCGTGGTGGCCGCGTTGACGATCCCCTGGAGCAGCAGCGCGGCACGCCGCGGGTCGTCCTCGCCCAGCACGGTCAGCGCCTCGATCAGCGGGGTCAGCAGCTCCCGATGGGCGTGTGCCGCGCTCTCCCGTACCACCGTCGCGTCCCGGACCCCGGCCAGCGCCTGGGCGATCCGGTGCTCGCCCCCGCGTACCAGGTCCAGCTGGCACGACACGTACGCGGCGATCTTCTCCTCGGGCGTACCGGCCGCCGTCATGCCGCCCCGGATGGCGTCCGTCCAGCGCGGCATCGCATCCTCGACGACGGCGGCGAGCAGCTCGGGGCGGCCGGGGAAGTACTTGTACACGCTGTTGCGGGCGAGGCCGGTGGCCCGGGCGACCGCGGCGAACGTCACGGCCTCCGCGTTCCCGCCCTCCAGCAGCTCGCGCGCGGCCCGCACCAGGGCCAGCCGCTGCTGGGCGTGGTGCTCGGCGACCGTCGCGGCTCTGATCCTGGGCACCGGCACAGTCTAGAAGCCCCTGCGCACATCCGACCCCCACTTGGGGACGGTGCGTCCCCATCATCTATCTTGGCGACGCACTGTCCCTAACATCGATCCACCGAAGGGAACCGCCGTGTTCCTCGCACTACTGGAGCTGCGCGCCGCCCGGGGGCGCTTTCTGCTCATGGGGTCCGTCGTGGTGCTCGTCGCCGCACTCGTCGGGATCGTCTCCGGCTTCACCACCGGACTCGGCGACGACACCGTCTCCGCGCTGCGCCGCCTGCCGGCCGCGCAGCTGGTCTTCTCCTCGGACGCCCGCTCCGACCAGTTCGCCCGCAGCCTCCTCGACGAGAAGACCGCCGCCGCCTGGCGCGCGGACGCGGGTACCGGGACGGCCCCGCTGGGCGTCTCCATCACCCGGGGCACCACGGACCGGGGCGCCGAGGTCGACCTCGCCGCGTTCGGCGTCGAGCCCGGCTCCTTCCTCGACCCCTCCGTCACCGAGGGGCACGGCCTCGCCGACGCCCCGCAGGACAGCATCGTGATGTCCGCCAAGCTCGCCGACGAGGGCGTACGCGTGGGCGACACCCTGGTCATCGACCGGCTCGGCATCGAACTGCGTGTCACCGGGCTCACCGAACGCTCCAGCTACGGCCATGTGCCCGTCGCCTACGTCCCGCTGAAGACCTGGCAGCGCATCCGCTTCAGCACCCCCGGCGCCCCCGCCGCCTCGGCCGCCGCGATCCCCGACCAGTTCAGCGCCCTCGCCCTGCGCACCGAACCCACCGGCACCTCGGCCGCCGCCCTCGACGAGCGGCACTCCACCACCACCCTCACCAAGGAGAAGGCGTACGAGGCGGCCCCCGGCTACACCGGCGAGCGGGTCACCATGACCTCGATCCAGGTCTTCCTCTACCTGATCGCCCCGCTCGTCGTCGGTGCCTTCTTCGCCGTGTGGACCGTGCAGCGCCAGCCCGAACTCGCCCTGCTGCGGGCCATGGGCGCCTCCCGGCGCCGACTGCTCGCGCACACCGTGCTCCAGGCGGCCCTGGTCGTCGTCCTCGGCACCGCCGCGGGCGCCCTGCTCGCCGGAGCGGTCGGGTTCCTGGTCGGCGAACAGGTGCCCTTCAGCCTGCCCGCCGGAACCCTCGCCGTCACCATGTGCACCGTCGCGGCCGTCGGCCTCGCGGGCACCGCCCTGACCCTGCGCCGGGTCACCCGAGCCGACCCGCTGACCATGCTGGGAGCCAACCGATGAGTCTCGAACTGACCGGCGTCACCGTCGCCTTCGGCCGCGCCGACGCCCGTACCACCGTCTTCGACGGCCTCGACGTCACCTTCGGGACGGGCAGGATGACGGCGCTCGTCGGCCCCTCGGGCTCCGGCAAGTCCACCCTGCTCGCCGTCGCGGGCGCCCTGCTGCGGCCCACCGCCGGGCAGGTCCTGCTGGACGGCGAGGACCTCGCCGCGCTCTCCGACGCCCGCCGGGCCGAGGCACGCCGGGAACGGATCGGCTACATGTTCCAGAGCGGCAACCTGCTCTCCGGCCTGACCGCCACCGACCAGTTGCTCGCTGCCGTGTACATCAACGGCGGCCGTCCCCGCACCCACCGCACCCGCGCCGAGGAAGCCCTCACCCGGGTCGGCCTCGGCCACCGGCTGCGCCACCGCCCCGAGCAGCTCTCCGGCGGCGAACGCCAGCGCGTCGCCCTGGCCCGCGCGCTCTTCCTCTCCCCGAAGCTCCTGCTGATCGACGAACCGACGGCGGCCGTCGACCGCTCCCAGGCCGGTGAACTGGCGGAGCTGCTGGCCGAACGCACCCACCAGGACGACTGCGTCACGGTCGTGGCCACCCACGACCCGGCCGTGGCGGAGGCCGCCGACCAGGTCGTGGACATGGCCGCGCTGACCGCCGCGACGGCCACCGCCTAGGTTCCTCCGAACCGCCGCCCGCCGCCCGCCGCGTCGTCGGAGTCGTCCTCGTACATCCGCTACGAGGACGGCCTGCCGCCCTGCGATCGTGCGAACCCGACGCCGCACGGCCCGGCCGTGCACCGGCCGGTCCCTCATGGCCGGTGCACGCCCCCGTACAGATAGCTCCGGGCGCCGTTCAGCGCGGCCCGGCTCCACGCCTCCACCTCGGCGGGCCCCATCGCCGCCCAGTCGGGGGTGCGCTCCACCAGATGGTGTCCCAGCCGCCGCCCCAGCTCCACCAGCCGGATCCCCTCGGCGGTGCGCTCGTCGGCGTAACGGCCCAGCGCCTCGGCCACCGAGGCCGCCCCGCCCCGCAGGGCCCGCTCCAGGCACAGCGCGTCCTGCAACGCCTTGACCGCACCGCTGGCGGTGTGCGGCCGGGTCACCCCCGCCGCGTCGCCCGCCAGCAGGAACGGCGGCTCGGCGACCCGCGGCGGCATGAAGTCGGCGACCGGGTGGACGCCCCGGGCGCCGGCCCCGCCCCGGGCGACGACCTCGGCCCACTCCGCCGGGAAGTGCTCCCCGGCCAGCTCGTGCACGTACGCGTCCGGCCCGGTCCCGCGCGGGGCGGCCCCGTACACGACGTACGCCAGCAGCCGCGACCCCGGATCCGGGCCCGGGATCACGTAGAAGACGGCGTGCCCGCCGGGGAAGCCCAGCGTCGCCCACGCGCCGCGCAGCAGCTCCAGCGGGCCCGGGAGGTCGCCGAGCACGTCCAGCGGGACCGTCCCCCGCCAGGCCAGGTACCCGGCGGGCAGCGGCCGCACGTCCGGCGCCATCCGCCCACGGGTGACGGAACCGTACCCGTCCGCCCCCACCACGATGTCGTACTCCCGCTCCCCGTCCCCGGTACGGATCACACCGCGCCCCGAGGCCGCCCGCGCCACGGACTCCACGGGCAGACCCCGCCGGTACACCCCCGCGCCGACGCGCCCGCGCAGCGCCCGCCACAGCAGGCCCCAGTTGCACGCGGCGACCGGGGCCCGCTGGCGCGCCAGCTCACGGGTGGACCGGCCACCGGGGGCCCGGGTGAGCCAGACCCGGGTGCCGACCGGGACCGTCTCCATGTCCGCGCCCAGATAGCCGCTCGCCAGCAGCTCCCGGTGGAGCGAGGGCGGCATGACGATGCCGAAGCCCCGCTCCTGCAACGCGCCGTCGCTGCGCTCGTGGACGGTGACCTCCGCCCCGGCCCGCGTCGCAGCGATCGCCATGGCGCAGCCGGCGATGCTGCCGCCGACCACCCCGATGCGTAGACCTGTCACCGCCACCGATCCACCACCCGTCCCGATGTCCCTGGTCATCTGTCCCTGGTCATTGCGAGATGTCTCCGAGGTACCGATCACCCCCTCGTCGCACCCGGCCGGGCCCGACACCGGCGCCCCGGCCGTCCGGGCGGGACAGGATCCCGCTCTCCCCGGGGGGAGTCCCCGGACACGGTCGCGGGGCCGCGCGACAGAGCGGCGGCCCGTCGCGCAGCCCCGGCTGCGCGGCGGACCGCCGCCCTTCATGCCGGTCGGCTGTCGGCCGACCCGTTCAATCGGTCCTTCGAATCGGTCAGTCCTTCGCGGTACGGGCGCGGCGGACCATCAGGCCCCCGCCGAGCACCATGGCCGCGGCCGCGCCACCGGCCATGCCCAGGTTTCCGTTGGCACCGGTGTGCGCCAGCTCCGGCGGAGCGGGGTGGCTCGGCGGCGTCTGCTGCTCCGGCGGGCAGTCGGGCTTGTGCGGCTTCGTGGGCTCGTGGTGGACCGGCGGCTTGTGCTGCTCGGGCGGGCAGTCCGGCTTGTGCGGCTTCGGCGGCTTGTGGTGGGTCGGGGCCGGGGGCTCGACCGGCGGCTTGTGGTGCTCGGGCGGGCAGTCGGGCTTGTGCGGCTTCGGCGGGTTGTGCGGAGGCTCCACCGGCGGCTTGTGCGGCGGGTGCACCGGCGGCTTGTGCGGCGGCAGGTGGACCGGCACCGGCGGCGGCACCTCATGCCCACCGGACACGTTGGCACAGGTGTTGTCGGACGCCGGGTTCAGCGCACCGACCACGTTCACGCTGTTGCCGCAGGCGTTGACCGGCACGTCCACCGGGACCTGCACCACGTTGCCGGAGAGCACACCGGGGGAGTTGACCGCGGCGCCCTCCGCACTCGCCCCCTGGCCCCCGCCGCCGCCCTGGCCGCCCACGTTGGCGCACTTGTTGCCGAACGTGGGGTTCAGCAGGCCGATCACATCGACCGTGTTGCCGCACACATTGACCGGCACATGCACCGGCACCTGCACGGTGTTGCCCGAGGCGACGCCGGGCGAACCGACGGCCGCGCCGTCGGCAGCGGCGTCCGCGAACGCGTATCCGCCGGTCATGGCCAGCAGTCCTGACGCTGCTGCCGCGACCAGCACGCTCTTACTCAAGGCTTTGCGCATCGATTGCCCTTCCTAGGACATTCCGTGCGAGCCGGAGCTCGCAGTTCGTTCATCAGGCCGGTACAGATGTCGCCGAGGGAACACCCGGCGGTGTCCGTGCGTGACTCGGCAGGCGGCGGTGTCGGAAATGGCAGAGACCATGAAGACGCGTTCTCCGTCTCCACGTGAGCGAATCCCGCTTCTGCCGGTCAAGCGCTCGAACTGCGCACCTGGTACATAGATAACGAGGAGGATTTGTTCAGGAAACTCGCAAAGCCGTGGAAGTTTTGTGATCACGCGAATGGAGTAGCGATGAACGGCTGGAGTGCTTTTCGTACTTCTGTACGTGCGACGTGACATTCGGGTGAATCGAGAGAACCAAACGTCAAGTCCCGAGTTGGGCAGGGCGCTCCGGTACGGGGCATCCAGTACGAGAAGGGTTAAACGTGATCAAGAAGGTTCTGGCGACGGGTGCCGTTGCCGCCTCCATCCTCGGTCTGGGCGCGACGCAGGCCATGGCCATCGGCGACGAGAGCGGCACGACTTCGCTCTCCGGCAACGGAGCCTCGCAGGTCTTCGGCAACCAGGAGACCCAGGGCGACGGCAGCCCGCAGTTCAGCCTCGTCCAGGGCAGCCTGAACAAGCCCTGCATCGGTCTGCCGGCCAAGGTCAACGCCGGTTCGCTCATCGGCCTCATCCCGATCGCGGTCCAGGACGTCAACGTCCTGTCCTCGCCGCAGAACCAGCAGTGCACCGAGAACTCCACCCAGGCCAAGGGCGACGAGCCGCTGTCGCACATCCTGGACAGCATCCCGATCCTCTCCGGCAACGGTGCCGGCAACAGCTGATCCGCACCTGATCCAGCCGTAACGACAGGCCCGAGCCGCCGGTTCCTCCTCCGCGCGGTTCGGGCCTGTCGTCGTCACACACCGGCCGAGGAACGCGGGCAGTCGGAAGAACGTGCCGTCCCGTGGCATCGAGCTATTGATGTTGCGTCATCCGGGCGATCTTTTGACGATCTTCAGCTCTACGAGTTTCGCCTACGGTCCTAAATCGTTACGAATGAAAGCGGCGGAGTTACGAGCGATGAGGACCACGCTCGTGCGGCGCGAAAGACGTGGCCGCTTCGGACTCCGTCGAAGAAAGGGAACACAGTGAAGTACACCAAGGTTGCCGCCATTGCCGCCGGAACCCTGATGGCGATGGGTGCCGCCGCGCCCGCGTTCGCCGACGCCGGTGCCGGAGGTGCCGCGGTCGGCTCCCCGGGCGTGATCTCGGGCAACGTCATCCAGGTTCCGCTGCACATCCCGATCAACCTGTGCGGCAACACCATTGACGTGATCGGTATCCTCAACCCCACTTTCGGCAACACCTGCGTCAACGCCTGAACTTCCGGCCCCGGCGGCCGGACGTCTGTGACCGAGGAAGGCCCCGGAACGCGTTTCGCCACGCGCTCCGGGGCCTTCCCCTGTTTCCCGCTCTCCGCCATTGCCCTTCGAACGGATGGACCCGCGGAAAACCGTGCCGCGTCCAGTTGCCGTGCCGCGACCGCATCGTTACCCAGGGCGAAAGCGGCGGAAGGCGCGGCCACCGAAGGCCCGTGCGGCGCGGTGCGCGACCGGAACAGACGCCGCTGCAGAAAGGAAGACCAGAAAAATGAAGTACGCGAAGACCGCTGCGTTCGTCGCCGGTTCCGTGGTCGCTCTCGGAACGGCTGCTCCCGCCCTGGCCGTCACCAACACCACGGCCCCCAACCTCAGCCTGAACGGGGGCATCAACCAGGTGGTGGAGAGCGCCCCGCAGGCTGTGAACCCGGTCATCGACACGGTGGGCCGGACCGCGGACTCGGTGAAGAAGAACGGCACCGTCACCAAGCTGGCCGAGCAGGCCACCGGTGCGGTCAAGGGCGCGGCCCCGCTCCTCGGCGGCCTGCCGGTCGGCGGCTGAACCCCGAAGCTCCGGACCGTACTCCCGGCGGTCTCCCGTCAGTCCTCCGCCGATCGTCCGCCCCCCGTGTTCCTCCGGTGCCCCGACCCCGGCATACGGCCGGACGGGGCGGCACCGTTCGAGTGAATCGGCACAACCATCCCCGTTGGCCGCGAGTTGATCAGGTCGCTCCGGACAGGCGGGCAACAGAGAAATTCCAGAAGGGCTATTTCATGATCAAGAAGATTATGGCCTCGGCAGCCGTGGCTGCCTCGCTCGTCGGCGTCTCCGCCGCGATCGCCCCGCAGGCCATGGCCGTCGGCAACGACGGTGGCACCACCTCGCTCAGCGGCAACGAGGCCGTGCAGTCGTACGGCAACTCCGCCACCTACGGCAACATGAGCCCGCAGATCGCGCTCATCCAGGGCTCGCTCAACAAGCCCTGCATCGCGCTCCCGGCCAAGGCCAACGTCGGCTCGGTGCTCGGCCTGATCCCGATCTCGGTCCAGGACCTCAACATCCTGTCCTCGCCGCAGAACCAGCAGTGCACCGAGAACTCCACCCAGGCCAAGGGCGACGAGCCGCTGTCGCACATCCTGGACGACATCCCGGTCCTCTCCGGCAACGGCGTCGCCAACAACTAGGGCCGTACCGCCCCGCGCTCCTCGCCGGTCGTCCTGTGCCGGCCGGGAGCGCACCCGGGCAGCCTCCCGCCCGTCCGCACGCAGGTTCCGACCCGCCCTTGGGGTCGGCGCATCCCCACCACGACCGATCCCCGGCCGTCGGGATGCGCCGACCCCATCGGTGTGTCCGGAGCGCGACGGCCCCCCGAAGGGGCGGGCGGACTGGGCCGGTTGCCGTAGTCCCGGAGGACACCGGCCGCCGCACCGGGTAGGGGCCGGACATGGACCAGTACGACAGTCAGCATCCCCGCGGTCGGCAGTGGCACGCGCAGGACGGCACACCCATCTACGACCGGCTGCTCGCCGAATGGCGGGCGGCCCACGGCGATCCGGATCCGGCGCCCCCGGCGGATCCCGGCAGACCCCGCGCCAGGGTTCCCGCGGCCCGCACGTCCGGCGAGGTCGTCGACGGCTGACGACCGACGGTCGAACTCATGCCGGATCGAACACTTTTGGGTGGTACTGCGGAACCGACGCTTCCGTAGCCGGTTGATCAGTACGTTCCACAACGGGACGCTCCGAAAGGTGAAGCGTGATGAAGAAGATGATGGCCGGCGCGGCAGTGGCCGTGTCCCTGGTCGGCCTGTCCGCCGTCGCGGCCCCCGCGGCCATGGCGATCGGCAACGACGGTGGCACCACGTCGGCCAGCGGCAACGGCGCCGTCGACGCGTTCGGCAACGCCGCGACCCACGGCGACGGCAGCCCGCAGGCCCAGCTCATTCAGGGCACCCTGAACAAGGCCTGCGTCGGCCTGCCGCTCAAGGTGAACGCCGGCTCGCTCGTCGGCCTGCTGATCCCGGTCGCGGTCCAGGACATCAACGTCCTGGCCTCGCCGCAGAACCAGCAGTGCACCGAGAACTCCACCCAGGCCAAGGGCGACGAGCCGCTGTCGCACCTGGTGGACGACATCCCGGTGCTCTCGGGCAACGGCGTCGCCAACAACTGACGTGCCACAGGTGCGGGCGGTTCCGGGGTTCTCCCCGCGGCCGCCCGCACCGCCGCGTACGGAGGGAACAGCACCATCCGGGGCGGCGCCCCAGGGCCTTGCCCGCGAGGATGCCCACCGCGCCACGGGGGCGGTGGGCATCCGGCGTACCGGGCGGCGGGCCGGCGGGAGTGGTCAGCCCAGGCTGCGGACCGGGAGCACGCAGTGCGCGGCGGTGGTGATGACCTCCGGGTCGGCCGCGAAGGACCGCAGCTGCTCCTCGCTCACCGGCCGGCCCGGCGCACCCTGCGGCCACGGGCGGGTGGCGAACATCGCGTGCACCTCGCCCCGGGCGGTGGCGGCGGCCAGCCACTCCGGCGGCGCCGGGTACTGGGCCGTGAAATGAGGCAGCGTCAGTACGGCCTGTCCGGCCTGGACGAGCAGCTTCACCGGGAGGGCGGGCTGTTCCGCGGCGTACACCGGGGCGGAGCCGACCGGCAGGCCGGTGCGCTCCAGCGAAGCGCGCATGGCGGCCTCCCCGACGGCCGGGCCGCCGGTGCCGTCGCCCAGCGAGTAGACGAGAAGGAAGGCGACATCGCTGCCGTCGGCGGGATGCGCGCCGCTCCACCCGATCAGTGTGATCGTGCCCAACTGGGCCGGGGTGAATGTGCCGGTGGAGGTCTGGGGTGAGGTCATGTCCGGCACCCTAACCGCCATGAACAGGCTGTTGCCCACGCCTATCACCTGATCGAGGGAGATAGCCGCGTATACCCGGTGAAGACGGTCCCGATCGTCTCCGTTCCGGGCCGTGCGTAAATATGTTGAGCCGACGGACGCCCGAGGGCTATGGTGTGTCTCGTTCGGGGCAGCGGTGATCAACCACCGCTGTCGGTCCCGTGCGTGAACCAGGAGGTGAGGATCGTGATGACTGTCGCTGCGGCGGGCACTGCCCGCAATCGGAAGAGCATCATGCCCACCCCTGTGGCCGCCGGCTGACCTACTCCGCAACTCTCCGCGCCCGTGTGCGCGTTGCCGGGGCCGCCCTTCGAAGGGTCTCCCTTGTCTTTCCCGTCTTCTCCGTTCTCTTCTTCCTTCTCGTTCCTGTCCTCGCAGGACCCGTCCGCCGCGCATCCGCTGGCCCCTTACGGCTGGGACGACGCGTGGGCGGACGCCTTCGCGCCGTACGCCGAACAGGGGCTGCTGCCCGGCCGGGTGGTGCGGGTGGACCGCGGCCAGTGCGATGTCGTCACCCCGCACGGCACGCTCCGCGCCGACACCGCCTTCGTCGTCCCGCGCGATCCGATGCGGATCGTCTGCACGGGCGACTGGGCCGCCGTCGATCCCGAAGGCGACCCGCAGTTCGTGCGGAAGCTGCTGCCGCGGCGTACCGCCTTCGTCCGGTCCACGTCCTCGCAGCGCTCCGAGGGCCAGGTGCTCGCCACCAACGTGGACCACATCGTCATCTGCCTCTCGCTCGCCGTCGATTTCGACCTCGGGAGGGTGGAGCGCTTCCTGGCGCTCGCCATGTCCAGCGCCAGTGGTGACGCGCTGCTGCGGGACGACGGCCGGGCCGGGGACGGCAGCGCCGAGCCGATCGTGGTGCTGACCAAGGCCGATCTCGTACCGGACACCGCGACCCTGGCGCATCTCGTCCAGGACATCGAGGGCGTCGCGCCCGGGGTGCAGGTACTGGCCGTCAGCTCCGCCACCGGGGAGGGCATCGACATCTTCTCCGCGATCGTCTCGGGCGGCACGAGCGTGCTGCTCGGCGCGTCCGGCGCGGGCAAGTCGACGCTGGCCAACACCCTGCTCGGCCGGGACGTGATGGAGGTGCGGGCCGCGCGCGACGTCGACGGCAAGGGGCGGCACACCACCACCACCCGCAATCTGCTGGTCCTGCCCTCCGGCGGGGTGCTGATCGACACTCCCGGGCTGCGCGGGGTCGGGCTCTGGGACGCGGAGGCGGGGGTCGGCCAGGTCTTCTCCGAGATCGAGGAGCTGGCCGGGCAGTGCCGGTTCCACGACTGCGGGCACGAGACCGAACCCGGCTGCGCGGTGCTCGCCGCGATCGAGGACGGTTCGCTGCACGAGCGCCGCCTCGACAGCTTCCGCAAGCTGATGCGCGAGAACCGGCGCATCGCGGCCAAGACCGACGCCCGGCTGCGCTCGGAGATGCTGCGCGACTGGAAGCGCCAGGGCGCAGAGGGCCGGGCGGCCATGGAAGCGAAGCGGGGCCGGGTGCGGTAGGCCGCCCCGGTCGCGTACCACCGCGGGTCCGCGTCCGTGCGGCCGTGCCCCAGGGGCCGTGTTCGTACGGTCGCGTACCGCCGGGGTCCGTGTCCGATATCCGCCGGTGCGGTGTCCAAGGGTGCCGCACACTGGATCGTGTGATGGACGAACGGACCAGGTACGAGGCGGTGAGCAGCCGCGACGCCCGTTTCGACGGCGAGTTCTTCTTCGCCGTCGAAACGACCGGCATCTACTGCCGGCCGAGCTGCCCCGCCGTCACGCCCAAGCGGAAGAACGTCCGCTTCTTCCCGACCGCGGCCGCCGCGCAGGGCCACGGCTTCCGGGCCTGCCGCCGCTGCCGACCGGACGCGGTGCCCGGCTCGGCGGACTGGAACGTACGGGCCGACATGGTGGGCCGGGCGGTCCGGATGATCGGCGACGGGGTCGTCGACCGGGAGGGCGTGTCCGGTCTGGCCCAGCGGCTCGGCTACAGCGCCCGGCAGGTGCAGCGGCAGCTCAACGCCGAGCTGGGCGCGGGTCCCGTGGCGCTCGCCCGTGCCCAGCGGGCCCACACCGCCCGGGTGCTGCTGCAGACGACCGGGCTGCCGGTGACCGAGATCGCCTTCGCGTCGGGCTTCGCCAGTGTGCGCCAGTTCAACGAAACGGTCCGGCAGATCTACGCCCGCACCCCGAGCGCGCTGCGGGCCGAGGCCGCGACGGGGCTGGGCGCGGCGGTCCGGGAGGCGCGGACCACGGGCGTTCCGCTGCGGCTCGCCCACCGGGGGCCCTACGCCGCCCGGGAGGTCTTCGACCTGCTGGCCGGCGCGGTGGTGGAGCGGATCGAGGAGATGGCCGGGGAGCCCGGCGCCCGTACGTACCGGCGTACCCTGCGGCTGCCGTACGGGGCGGGCATCGTGGCCGTCGACGAGCGCTCCGCCGGGCCCTGGCTGGACGCCCGGATCCACCTCACGGACCTGCGGGACCTGACGACGGCCGTGCAGCGGCTGCGGCGCCTGTTCGACCTGGACGCCGACCCGTACGCCGTGGACGAGCGGCTGGCGGCCGATCCGCTGCTCGCGGCGGGGGTGGCCGCCCGCCCGGGGCTGCGCTCGCCGGGCACCGCGGACCCGGAGGAGTTCGCGGTACGGACACTGGTGGGCGAGGCGGCGGCAGGGCGGTTGGTGGAGGCGTACGGGAAGGTCCTGGACGTGCCCTGCGGCGGGCTGACGCACGTGTTCCCCGAGCCGGGCGTGCTGGCCTCGGCCGCCGGGGACCCGCCGCTGCGGGCGCTGGCGGCCGCCCTGGCCGACGGGGAGGTGCGGCTGGACGCCGGGGCCGACCGGGAGGAGGCCGAGCGGGCCCTGCTGCGGCTGCCCGGCATCGCCCCGGCGGACGCGGCGCTCATCCGGATGCGGGCGCTCGGTGACCCGGACGTCGACCCGGACAATCGCCCGGAGGCGGACCGGTGGCGGCCCTGGCGTTCGTACGGGGCCCGTCACCTGGAGCTCCTCGAGCACGCTCAGCCCCAGATCACCGCGCCCAGCCAGCCGCCCGCCACCAGAAGGCACGCGAAGAGCTCGACGAGCACCGAGTAGCCGGTGGCCCGCATCACCGAGCGCACCGACGTCCAGCCAGCGCCCCGGCTGCCCAGCCGCAGCCGCTCCGCCCCGTAGATGGCCCCCACGTACCCGGCGACCGCGCCCACCACCGGTACCACGAAGAAGCCCAGGATCGCGGCGACCCCGCCCAGCAGCAGCGTCCGGCGCGGTGCCCCTGTCTCGCGCGGGCGGCGCGGCGGCAGCAGCGGCTTCAGCGCCTGGTCGAGCAGCAGCACGGCCGTCGCGCCGATGAGCACGCCCCAGGCGAGCGGCGAGGTGTCGGCCAGCGCCCACCACAGCACGGCGGCCCAGACGATCGCCTGCCCCGGCACCCCCGGCACCAGCACACCCAGCAGGCCGAGGAGCATGACCAGGCCGACGGCGACGAGTTGCCACACACTCATCTGACCAGCGTGCCGGAGTCGGGCCGGTCCCGCCCGTCAGCGCTCCTTGGGGGTACGGGCCACCCAGCCCCGTTCGTACGCGTGCCAGCCCAGCTGCAGCCGGGTCGAGACGCCCGTCAGTTCCATCAGGCCCTTCACCCGGCGCTGCACCGTCCGCAGCCCCAGCTCCAGCTGCTTGGCCACGCTCGCGTCCGTCAGCCCGGCCAGCAGCAGGGAGAGGATCTCCAGATCCGTGACGTCGGGGCCGGTGTCCGCCTCCGCCGGAATGCCGCTCTCGCTCATCCTGAGCGGCATGGCCTCGCGCCACACCGCCTCGAAGAGTCCCGCCAGCGACTCCAGCAGCCCGGAGGAGTGGACCACCAGCGAGGTGGGCTCCGCGCCGCGCCCGGTCAGCGGAACCATGGCGAGGGCGCGGTCGGCGATGACCAGCTTGGTCGGCACCCGGTCGATCACCCGGCACTGCTCGTTCCGGCTCAGCGCCGCCGACAGCTCGGTGATCCCGTGCGGCATCGAGAGCAGCTCCCGCTCGACCACCACCCGGTACGACACCCCGCGCGTGGCGACCTGCTCCTCGGCCTCGTTCTCCATCCCGCTGACCGCGACCGGCCTTCCGGTGACCAGGGCACACACCTCGTCCGTCGCGCCCAGCTGCAACTGGTGGAAGCGGTGCGACACCGCGCTCGCACCCGTGACCACCTCGACCAGGTCGTGGACGTCGGGCTCGGCGGACTCCGCGCGGTACTCCTCGGCGAGCAGCACCGCCGCCAGCTCGGCCTGCTCCAGCTGATGGCGCTGCTGGGTGAGCAGGGCCCCGAGCGCCACCCCGGGGGGCGCCGCCACCCAGCGTCCGGGACGCGCGGAGGACTGGGCGGCCAGTCCGTGCTGCTCCAGCCTGCGCAGCGCGCGTTCGGTGTCCGGCTCGGGCAGCACCAGCCGGTGCGCGAGATCGGAGACCTCGGCGGCGCCCACCGCCACGAGCGCGCGGTACGCCGACTCCTGTATCTCGTCGAGACCTATGGCTCCCAGCATCCCCGGACCCTCCCGGACGCGTTGATTCCGCACCTTGTCAGCGTGGGCGGGTACCGGCCGTGGCGGAAAGCGGCCACGGCGTAAACCCGCCGTGTACATCATCCCTTTAACGTCCGTGGCTCTGCCAATGTGGCGCGCACCGCAGTACCAACAACCGGCGTAACGCTGCGGTTTGCGCAGGTTGGTTCCGTATTTACTTGGGGAGAGCGATGCGTCCGATATCGCGCACGGCACTGGGAGCGGCCACCGCCGCGGTCCTGGCCGTCACCGCGATCGCACCGTCAGCGGCAGCGCCGCAGGACGGTGCGACAGGCAAGAGACCACTGACCGGCAGTTCCGCTGCCGCGGCGAAGAAGACCGAACCGGTCACCGTGACCCTGGTCACCGGCGACAAGGTCCTGGTACGCGCGGACGGTTCGGGGGCCCCCTCGGCCACCGCGCTGCCGCGCGAGGACGGGACCGTACCCCGGCTCCAGACCCGGCAGGCGGGCAAGGACCTGTACGTCTACCCGGAGTCGGCCGCCGCCGCGCTGGCCGCCGGAACGGTGGACGAGGAACTCTTCAACGTCACCGGCCTCGTCCGGCAGGGCTACGACGACGCGCACACCAAGTCGCTGCCACTGATCGCCGTCTACGGCAAGGGCAAGGCGCGCGCCGCCCTGGCCACCCCGCGCGGAGCCAGGCGCGGACCGGTCCTCGACGTCATCGACGGAGTCGCCCTCAAGGCGGACAAGTCGAAGGCCGCCGACTTCTGGGCGGACGTCACCGGAGCCGGCAAGGGCGGCACCGCCCGAGGTCTCTCCTCCTCCGGGCCGAAGAAGCTGTGGCTCGACCGCAAGGTGCAGGCCAGTCTCGACAAGTCGACCAAGCAGGTCGGCGCGGACCTCGCCTGGGCCGCCGGATACGACGGCAAGGGCACCAAGGTCGCCGTCCTCGACACCGGCGTCGACGCCGAACACCCCGACCTCAAGGGCCGGGTCACCGCCGCGGAGAACTTCACCGACTCCGACAGCACCGAGGACCGGCAGGGCCACGGAACCCACACCATCTCCACCGTGGGCGGCTCCGGCGCGGCCAGCGGCGGCAAGAAGAAGGGCGTCGCCCCCGGCGCCGACCTGCTCGCCGGGAAGGTTCTCAACGACGGCGGCTCGGGCGCCGAGTCCTGGATCATCGCCGGGATGCAGTGGGCCGTCGACCAGAAGGCCGACGTCGTCTCGATGAGCCTCGGCTCCCCGGAACCGACCGACTGCACCGACCCGATGAGCGTGGCCGCCGAGAAGCTGGCACAGAGCGAGGACACCCTGTTCGTGATCGCGGCCGGCAACTCCGGCCCGACGCTGAACACCGTCTCCTCGCCGGGCTGCGCCCCGGGCGTGCTCACCGTCGGCGCCGTCGACCGCGACGACACCACCGCCCAGTTCTCCAGCCGCGGGCCCGCCATCGTCTCGCACACCCTCAAGCCCGAGATCTCCGCTCCCGGTGTCGCCATCTCGGCCGCCGCGGCCGGCGGCCGGGGCGTCTACGCGTACCAGTCGATGTCCGGCACGTCGATGGCCACCCCGCATGTCGCGGGCGCCGCCGCCATCGTGAAGCAGCGTCACCCGGACTGGACCGCCCAGCAGATCAAGGCGGCGCTCGTCTCGTCCGCGAAGAGCGACATCCCCGGCGACGTGCGCGAGACCGGCGCCGGACGCCTCGACGTCAAGGCCGCCATCGACACCACCGTCGTAGGTGCCCCCGCCCTCCAGGGCGGCACCTACGCGTGGCCGCAGGACCGCAGCGACCGCACCACCGTCGACGTCCCGTACACCAACTCCGGCACCAGGCCGGTCAAGCTGTCGCTGAAGGTCCAGGGCGTCACCGGCAACGACGGCTCCACCGTCCGCTCCGCCGTCGCCAAGCTCGGTGCCAACAGCGTCACCGTCCCGGCCGGAGCCACCGTCAAGATCCCGCTGGCCATCGACCCGGCAGCGAAGCTGACGGCCGCCCAGTACGGCGACGTCACCGGACGGGTGCTCGCCACCGGCCCCGGCGGCGCCAAGGTCTCCACCCCCTTCTCGCTGTACGTGGAGGCGGAGACCGTCACCCTGCGGGTCAAGCTAGTCGACCGCACCGGCAAGCCCGCCGCCGGCTCCTCCTCGCTGGACGTCATCGGCACCGACACCGCCAGCGGCGAGCGCCGCTTCAACGACGGCGCCGCCGACCAGGTCTACCGGGTGCGCCCCGGCGCGTACTTCCTGTCCAGCTTCGTCACCTCACCGGACCCGGCGGACTCCACCGGCCGCCTCGACGAGTCGATCGCCTACCTCGCGCGGCCGCAGCTGAACCTCACCAAGGACACCACCGTCGTCCTGGACGCCCGCAAGGCCCACCGCGTGCAGGTGAGGACCACCGACCGCGCCACCGAGAACCACTCCACGACGCTGGCCTTCGGCCGCACCTGGGACGGCGCCTGGCTGCACGCGGGCTCCCTCACCGCGGGCTCCGACGTCAAGAACTACCTGGCGGACGTGCAGGGCAGGGCGAGCGACGGCGACTTCGAGTTCTCCAGCTTCTGGCGCGCCTACGCCCCGCAGATCGAGAAGCTCTCGGTCGTCGGCGGCGCCGACCTGCACCCGACGACGGCGAGCACCGGCTCCGTCAACCTCGACGGCACGGGCGAGGCCGCACTCGTCGACGCCGGCACCGGCACCCCGGACGAGCTGAAGGCCGCGGGCGTCGCCGGGAAGTTCGCCCTGGTCGACGCGGGCGACGACAGCAACGTCTACACCCGGACCCGCGACGCGAAGGCCGCCGGAGCCAAGGCCGTCATCGTCCACCGTGCCGCCGCCGGCCCCTGGAAGCCGTCCATCGGCTTCGCCCAGCCGGTCGTCCCGGCGCTCGGCATCCAGTCGGACGAGGCCGCCGCGCTCAAGTCCGACCTGGCCAAGGGCCCGGTCACGCTGCGCTGGAAGGGCACCGCGGTCAGCCCGTACGTCTACAACCTCGCGTTCCCCGAGACCGGCCCGATCACCTCGGACCGCACCTACAAGGTGCGGGACGCCAAGCTCGGCAAGGTCACCGCGAACTACGAGGCGATGGGCGTCGCCACCGACTACATCGACATGATGATCATCAACCGCCCGTACGGCGCGCAGTTCTCCGCGGCGAACGACGTCGTCGCCGCCCCGAGCAGGCGCACCGAGTACTACTCGGCGGGCGACACAGGCTGGGTCCGCTACCTCTCCTCCAGCTTCCCCTACGGCGAGCTGATGACCGACCAGCCTCGCACCTACAAGGCCGGCACGGCGCGTACGGAGAACTGGTACCGGGGCATCCCGGTCCCTGCCGCCCCGCGCGACGCCGCCGGAAAGCTCCTGCTCGCCGCCGAGCGGCAGGACAACCTGATCGGCGTCGCCCCCGGCTTCTGGAGCGACAGCGAGCACGCCGGGCTCCAGGGCTCCTTCGGCGACATCGGCAACATGAGCCTGCGCAGCAACGGCGAGCTGATCGGCCAGAGCGGCTGGCCGTCCGGGGTCTTCACCGTCCCGGCCGAGGACGCCGCGTACGAACTCACGATGCAGACCTCGCGGTTCGGCCAGCCGGCCGCCGTGTGGAAGCGGTCCACCAGTACCGAGACCACCTGGAAGTTCCGCTCGAAGCGCGACGAGAACGCCTACTCGCAGGGCCTCCCGCTGCTCTTCCCGGGCTACGACCTGGACGCCGACGGGCTCAAGACCCTCGCGGCGAAGGACGGCCAGACCATCGGTCTGAGCGTCAGCGGCCACGCCGGATACACGCCCGGCAAGCTGACCGCCGCCAAGGTCTCGTACTCGTACGACGGCGGGGAGACCTGGACCGGGGCCACCACCGCGCAGCGCGACGGCCGGTGGACCGCGACCGTGAACCACGCGGGCGCCGCGGGCAAGCCGGTCACCCTGAGGACCGAACTGACGGACGCCAACGGCAATTCCGTCGTGCAGACCGTGACCGACGCGTACGCCGTGCGTTGATCGCGCGCTGACCGGGTCCGCCGGGCGGCCTTCCCCTGGGGGGTGGGGACGCCCGGCGGACCCCTGTTCACGGCCGTCTTTGCGGATGTGCCGTTTTCCCGCGGCCCCGGCGGCCGACAATAAGGGCATGAGCCAGCAGGGGGAGAGCCCCGCCGCCGAGGACGCGTGGTGGCGCAGGCTGTACGACGAGACCGCCCGGGACACCGGTTCGGGCGACAAGGCCGACACCCTCGACGACCGCTTCGATTCGGCGTCCGGCGCGGTGGGCGGGCGCAGGCCCTCCGGCGGCGGGGACGGCGACAAGGACCGCGCCACGGCCCCGACGCACCGGACGGGCCAGGTGGGGGCCGGACCGCCCCGCTACGACCCCGAGCCCACCGCACTGCCCGCCACCGCCCCCGACGAGCTGGCCGCGCTCGTCGCCGACACCGCTCTCGACGGGGCCCGCTACGGCACGTTCACCCTGCGCGCCGCCTCCGTCCGCGGGGACGCCGCGCGGTTCAGGGGCGAGCCCCGCCGTGACGCCCTGCTCACCGCGCGCTTCGGTGACGACGAGGAGGCCCTGGTCCTGGTCGCCGTCGCCACCGCGGCCCGCGCCACCGGATCGGCGCATCCGGCGGCCTCCGATGCCTGCCGCTGGATCGGCGAGGCGGTCGCCCGCAACCACCCCCGGCTCTCCGAGGACATCCGGGCGGGCCGCCGCCAGGACCTCAAGTCCGGCCTGAACCGCCTCACCGACCGCGCCTACGGAAGGCTGCGTGCCCGCGCCGCCGAGCTGGGGGAGGAGCCGGAGGGGTACACGGCGAGCCTGCGCTGTCTGCTGCTGCCCGCCGACCCCGACTGCCGTGCGCGGATCTTCTTCGGCGTGGGCGCGGGCGGATTCCTCCGGCTGCGCGACGGCGTCTGGCAGGACCTCGAACCGCAGGGCCCTGAACGGCAGGGGACCGGACCGGGGCACCCGGGACCACAGGGTCCGGTGTCGCACGGCCCCGGACCGCGGGCGCCGTCCGAGGAACCGTTCCGGTTCAGGGGCTCGGTGGCCCGGTCGGGGGACACCCTGCTGCTCTGCAGCCCCGGCCTGGCCGGACCGCTGCGCGGCGAGCCCGCCCTGGCCGAGGAGCTCGCCGACCGCTGGGCTCCGAAGACCCCGCCCGGACTCGTCGCCTTCCTCGCGGACACCCAGCTCCGGGTGAAGGGGTACTCCGACGACCGTACGGGCGTGGGCGTCTGGGAGGCGTAACCGCGCGCGCCATGGGTTGATGGAAGCGAACGTCCGGAAGCCGCAGCGCGGAAAGGGTGCGCCCCCATGGCCAAGCAGAACGTGTCGGAGCAGTTCGTCGACATCCTCGTCCGGGCGGGCGTGAAGCGGATGTACGGCGTCGTCGGCGACAGCCTCAACCCCGTCGTCGACGCCATCCGGCGCAATCGGGCCATTGACTGGATCCAGGTCCGGCACGAGGAGACCGCCGCGTTCGCCGCCGGCGCGGAGGCCCAGGTCACCGGCTCACTCGCGGCGTGCGCCGGATCCTGCGGCCCCGGCAATCTGCACCTCATCAACGGCCTCTACGACGCCCACCGCTCCATGGCCCCGGTGCTCGCGCTGGCCTCGCACATCCCGTCGAGCGAGATCGGCCTCGGCTACTTCCAGGAGACCCACCCCGAGCTGCTCTTCCAGGAGTGCAGCCACTACAACGAGATGATCTCCAACCCGCAGCAGATGCCGCGGCTGCTCCAGACGGCCATCCAGCACGCGATCGGCCGGGGCGGTGTCAGCGTCGTCGCGATGCCGGGCGACATCGCCTCCCGGCCCGCCCCGGACAAGTCGGTGGAGCACGCGCTGGTCACCTCACGGCCGACGGTCCGGCCCGGAGACGCGGAGATCGACGAGCTCTGCCGGATGGTCGACGCGGCGAAACGCGTGACATTGTTCTGCGGCAGCGGAACGGCCGGGGCCCACGCGGAGGTGATGGCCTTCGCCGAACGGGTGAAGGCCCCGGTCGGCCACGCGCTGCGCGGCAAGGAATGGATCCAGTACGACAACCCGTACGACGTCGGGATGAGCGGCCTGCTCGGCTACGGCGCCGCCTACGAGGCGACCAACGAGTGCGACCTGCTGATCCTGCTCGGCACCGACTTCCCGTACAACGCCTTCCTGCCCACCGATGTGAAGATCGTCCAGGTCGACGTGCGTCCCGAGCACCTGGGCCGCCGCTCCCAGCTCGACCTGGCGGTCTGGGGCGACGTCCGCGAGACCCTGCGCTGTCTGACCCCGCGGGTGAAGGCCAAGTCCGACCGAAGGTTCCTCGACCGGATGCTGAAGAAGCACGCCGACGCGCTGGAGGGCGTGGTCAAGGCGTACACCCGCAAGGTCGAGAAGCACATCCCGATCCACCCGGAGTACGTCGCCTCGGTGCTCGACGAACTGGCCGACGACGACGCCGTGTTCACCGTCGACACGGGAATGTGCAATGTGTGGGCCGCCCGATACCTCACACCCAACGGAAAACGCCGTGTCATCGGCTCGTTCAGCCATGGTTCGATGGCCAACGCGCTCCCGCAGGCCATCGGTGCCCAGTTCACGGACCGGAACCGGCAGGTGGTCTCGATGTCCGGCGACGGTGGATTCTCCATGCTGATGGGCGACTTCCTGACCCTGGTGCAGTACGACCTGCCGGTGAAGGTCGTACTGTTCAACAACTCCTCGCTCGGCATGGTCGAGCTGGAGATGCTGGTCGCGGGACTGCCGTCGTTCGGTACGACCAATGACAACCCGGACTTCGCGGCGGTCGCCCGTGCCT
Source organism: Streptomyces sp. NPDC056347 (assembly GCF_042262625.1). NCBI lineage: Bacteria > Bacillati > Actinomycetota > Actinomycetes > Kitasatosporales > Streptomycetaceae > Streptomyces > Streptomyces sp. NPDC056347. Next base: position 23,088 of record NZ_JBHJQP010000083.1, read on the forward strand.
GCGGGGCGTACGGGGTGCGGGTGGAGAAGCCCAAGCAGCTCGAAAGCGCCCTCAAGGACGCCTTCAAGCACCAGGGTCCGGCACTCGTGGACATCGTCACCGATCCCAACGCCCTCTCCATCCCGCCGAAGATCAGCGCCGACATGGTCACCGGCTTCGCGCTCTCCGCCAGCAAGATCGTGCTGGACGGGGGAGTGGGCCGGATGGTCCAGATGGCCCGCTCCAACCTGCGGAACGTGCCCCGCCCTTGACCGGAGTGTGCCCCGCCCTTGGCCGGAGCGTGTCCCGCCCTTGACCGGAACGGCGGAACGGCGACGGGCCGGTCGCGGGAGCCGCGACTGATCAACTGCCCGCGCGGACACCCTTGGCGGCGTCTGAGCAATGTGACATATTACTGACGTGCCCACGAGAAGCCCTCTGGATGTCGTCATCATCGGGGCCGGGGTGGTCGGCGCGGCCTGCGCCCACTACGCCTCCCGGTCCGGACTCTCCGTAGCCGTCGTCGACCGCGGGCCGGTGGCGGGCGGAACCACCGGGGCCGGCGAGGGAAACCTCCTGGTCTCCGACAAAGTGCCCGGACCGGAGCTGGAACTCGCCCTGCTCTCCGCCGAGTTGTGGAAGCAGCTGGCCGAGGAGCTGCCTCCTTCCATCGAGTACGAGGCCAAGGGCGGCGTGGTCGTCGCGGCGTCCGAGGACTCCCTGGACGCCCTGTCCGCGACTGCCGCGGGTCAGGGAGGGGCGGGCGTCGAGGTGATTCCCGTCCCCGCCGACCGGCTCCGGGACGTCGAGCCCCACCTCGCGCCCGGACTGGTCGGCGGCTGCCACTACCCGCAGGACGCGCAGGTGCAACCCGCCGTGGCCGCAGCCGAGTTGCTGCGATCGGCGGCCCGGTCCGGCGCGCTCGTACGCCCCGGGGAGGAAGTGGTCGGGATACTCCGGGACCGCAACGGCGCCGTGCGCGGAGTGCGTACGGTACGGGGGGAACTGCAGGCCCCCGCCGTGGTCAACGCCGCGGGCACCTGGGGCGGCGAACTCGCCGCGCTGGCCGGGGTGGAGCTGCCCGTCCTGCCTCGCCGCGGATTCGTGCTCGTCACCGAACCGCTGCCCCGGCTGATCCGGCACAAGGTCTACGCGGCGGAGTACGTCGGCGACGTGTCGAGCGGGTCCGCCGCGCTGCAGACCTCGCCCGTGGTGGAGGGAACCCCCTCGGGGCCGGTGCTCATCGGGGCCAGCCGCGAACGGGTCGGCTTCGACCGTACGTTCTCCGTGCCGGTGGTGGCCCGGCTGGCGGCGGCCGCCACCGCGCTCTTCCCCGCACTCGCCGATGTCCGGGTGATGCGCGCGTACCACGGATTCCGCCCCTACCTGCCCGACCACCTGCCGGCGATCGGACCGGATCCCCGGGTGCCGGGTCTCTTCCACGCCTGCGGCCACGAGGGCGCGGGCATCGGGCTCGCCCCGGCGACCGGCCTGCTGATCTCCGAGGCGATCCGGCAGGAGCGGACCGCGCTCGACCTCGGCCCGTTCGCACCCGAACGGTTCGACACCGCGCGCCGCACCCTGTGACGCAACGGGGCCGGATGCCCCGACGCCACCGCCGCACCGCCTGGAACAGCACCGCGGGAAGCCCCCGTCGAGGACCGAGGAGAGGCCCAGTGAGACGCAGCCGAGCACGAACCCCCGCCGAACTCGTCGATGCCGCACCCGAACCGGATTTCCGGCTGACCTTCGACGGCCGCCCGGTCCGGGGGCTTCCGGGCCAGACCATCGCCGCCGCACTCTGGGCGGCGGGCGTCCTGAGCTGGCGCACCACCCGGGTCAACGGCCGTCCGCGGGGCGCCTTCTGCGGCATCGGCGCCTGCTACGAATGCCTGGCCACCGTCAACGGACGTCCCAATCAGCGCGCCTGCCTGCTGCCCGCGAGGCCGGGCGACACCATCACCACCCAGGAGGGCGACGGACATGCCGCACTCGAAGGATGAGTCCCGCTCCCGGGGCGCCGGCCGCCCCACGCAGGCCCCCGGGGCCGCCGGCGTGGCCGAGCTCGCGGTGGTGGGCGCGGGACCGGCGGGCCTGGCCGCGGCCGTCACCGCCGCCGACCACGGGCTCGGCGTGGTCCTGCTGGACGCGGCCGACGCACCCGGCGGGCAGTACTACCGCAGCCCGGCCCCGGGGCTCGGTGCCGCCCGCCCCCAGGCCCTCCACCACCACTGGCGCGCCTTCACGGACCTCTCCGCCCGGCTCGCCGCACACTGCGGCACCGGTGCGGTCCGCCACCTCACCCGCCACCAGGTGTGGACGGTCGAACGCGCCGGTGACGGGGAGTGGATCCTGCACGCGGTCACCGGCGACGACCGGGAGACCCGCACCGCCGTCCGGGCCCGCCGCATCGTGCTGGCCACCGGCGCCCATGAACGCCAACTGCCCTTCCCGGGCTGGACACTTCCGGGGGTGGTGAGCGCGGCGGGGGCCCAGGCCATGCTCAAGTCCGGGCTGGTGCTGCCGGGTCACCGGATCGTGGTCGCCGGGAGCGGGCCGCTCCTGCAGGCCGTCGCCGCCTCGCTGACGCGCGCCGGGGCCAGTGTCCCGGCCGTGGTCGAGGCCGCCGGGTACGGGGCGTACGCCCGCGCGCCCCGGGTGCTGGCCGGCAACCCCGGCAAGGCGGTGGAAGGCGCCCGGTACGGGGCGGAGCTGGCCCGCGCCGGAGTGCGGATGCTGACACGCCGGGCCGTCACCGAGGTGCACGGGAGCGAGCGGGTGGAGGCGGTGACCGTCAGCCGGGTGGACAGCCGGTGGCGCCCCGTCGCGGGGACCGGGCGCCGGATCGCCTGCGACGCGCTCGCCGTGGGGCACGGCCTCGTACCGCAGCTGGACCTCGCCCTGGCGGCCGGGTGCTCCACCCGGACCGGCCCCGACGGCAGCCACGCGGTCACCGTCGGCCGTTCTCTCGCGACCACCGTCGTCGGGGTCTGGGCCGCCGGTGAGTCGATCGGCATCGGGGGCGTGGAACTCGCCCTGTGCGAAGGAGAGCTGGCCGCACTCTCGGTAGTCCGTGAGGTACGGGGCAAGGTGCGCGCGAAGGACGCCCGCCGGGCGGTCGCCCTGGTGCGCGCCCGGCTCCGGATGCGGGACTTCGCCGACCTGATGGGGGTCGTGCACCGGCCGGGCGACGGCTGGAGCCAGTGGCTGGCCGACGACACGGAGGTCTGCCGCTGCGAAGAGGTCACCGCGGGGCACATCCGTACCGCGTGCGAGGAACTGGGCGCCGGGGACACCCGTACCGCCAAGCTCCTCACCCGGGCCGGAATGGGCTGGTGCCAGGGCCGCACCTGCGGATTCGCCGTACGTGAACTGGCCGCCGCGCACGGCTCCGGGACCGCACCGGGCGGCCCCGACCGGCGCCCGCTGGCCTGCCCCGTGAAGCTCGGCACTCTCGCCGGCCTGGCCGACCCCGGGTAGCCCCACCGCATTCGTTCTTTCCGCCGTCCCTGATTCCACCGCACTGTGCAATGTCACACCTCTCAAGGAGCCGTCATGCAGACGAACACCGACCAGCGCACCCGCCCCTGGCACGGCATCATGGTCGCCACCCCGCTCACCCTGCGCGAGGACCGCACCATCGACTACGACGCCTACGCCACCCACGTACGCCAGCTCATCGAGGCGGGCTGCGACGGAGTGGTGCCCAACGGGTCGCTGGGGGAGTACCAGACCCTGACCGACGGCGAACGCGAACAGATCGTCCGGGTCGCCGTCGAGGCCGCCGGTGACGGCAACCGCGTCATGCCGGGCGTCTCCGCGTACGGCAGCGCCGAGTCGCGGCGCTGGGCCGAGCAGGCCGCGGAGGCGGGTGCCGGTTCCGTGCTGCTGCTGCCGCCCAACGGGTACCGCTGCAACGACGAGGCGGTGCACGCCCACTACACCGAGGTGGCCGAGGTCGGGATTCCCGTCGTCGCGTACAACAACCCGTTCGACACCAAGGTGGACCTCAGCCCGCAGCTGCTCGCCCGGCTCCACCAGGAGGGCAGCATCGTGGCGGTCAAGGAGTTCAGCGGCGACGTCCGCAGAGCGTACGAGATCGCCGAGGCGGCGCCCGGCCTCGATCTGCTGATCGGCGCCGACGACGTACTGCTGGAACTGGCGCTGGGCGGCGCCGTCGGCTGGATCGCGGGCTGCCCGAACATGCTTCCGTCCAGCTGTGTCGACCTGTACCGGGCCGCCGTCACCGGTGACATGGCAACCGCGCTGCCGCTCTACCGGGAGCTGCACCCGCTGCTGCGCTGGGACTCGAAGCCGGAGTTCGTCCAGGCCATCAAGGCCTCCATGGACGTCGTCGGCCGGCACGGCGGCTGCACGCGGCCGCCGCGGTTCCCGATGCCCGCCGACGACCTGGCCGCCGTGCGCGCCGCGACGGAGAAGGCGCTGGCCGGCGGCCTGAGCTGACCGGCGCGTCCGGCCCTCGTACCATCCGGCCCTCGTACCACCCGGCCCCCGCGCCACACGCCTCTCGCGCCATCCGGCCTTCGCGCCATCCGGCCTTCGCGCCATCCGGCCTTCGCGCCACCGGGCCGAGCCCCGTACCGACCGGGCTCGGCCCGGCCCGCACCACCTGTCGTGTTCCCGTGTTCCCGTGATCTCTTGTTCTTCTTCGTGTCCGCCGTGACGAACCAGGGGGAGCCTTGCAGACCCGTCACATATTCCACGCCGTCGACTCGCACACCGAAGGCATGCCGACCCGGGTCGTCACCGGCGGCATCGGCACCATTCCCGGTGCCACCATGGCCGAACGGCGCGCCTACTTCCAGCAGCACCGCGACGCCGTGCGCACCCTGCTCATGTACGAACCGCGCGGCCATGCCGCCATGAGCGGCGCCATCCTCCAGCCGCCCACCCGGCCGGACGCGGACTTCGGCGTCCTCTACATCGAGGTCTCCGGCTTCCTGCCGATGTGCGGGCACGGCACGATCGGGGTGGCGACCGTGCTGGTGGAGACCGGCATGGTGGAGGTCACCGAACCCGTCACCACCGTGCGGCTGGACACCCCGGCCGGGCTCGTCTCGGTCGACGTACGGGTGAGGGACGGCGAGGCCACCGCGGTGACGCTCACCAACGTCCCGGCGTTCAGCGTCGCGCTGGACCGGACGGCGGAAGTGCCCGGGTACGGGACGGTGCGCTACGACCTCGCCTACGGAGGGAACTTCTACGCGATGGTCGAGCTGTCCGACCTCGGGCTGCCCTTCGACCGGGCGCGCAAGGACGACATCCTGGCCGCCGGGCTCGCCCTGATGGACGTGGTCAACGCCACCGACCGGCCGGTCCACCCGGAGGCCCCGGACATCCACGGCCTCAAGCACGTGCAGTTCCTGGCGCCCGGGTCCGACGCCCGCCACTCCCGGCACGCCATGGCCATCCATCCCGGCTGGTTCGACCGCTCACCCTGCGGTACGGGGACCTCGGCCCGGATGGCGCAACTGCACGCGCGCGGTGAACTCCCCCTGGACACCGACTTCACGAACGAGTCTTTCATCGGAACCTCGTTCACCGGGCGGCTCGTCGAGCAGACCACGGTGGGAGGCCTGCCGGCCGTCGTGCCCACCGTCACCGGGCGCGCCTGGATCACCGGTACCGCACAATTCTTCCTGAACCCCACCGACCCCTTCCCCGAAGGATTTCTGCTGTGAACCTTCCCCTGCTCGGCGCCGACGACATCGCGGCCCTGGGACCGAAAGCGGCCGCGGACGCGCTGGAGTCGGCGCTGCGCGGGGGGCTGGACCCGGAGACGGCTCCCGCCCGGCACCATGTCACCGTCCCCGGCGGCGAGCTGCTGATCATGCCCGCCACCACCCGGCGGTTCACCGGGGTGAAGATCGCCGGGGTCGCCACGGACAACCCGGCGCGCGGCCTGCCGCGGATCACCGGGAGCTATCTGCTGCTCGACGCGTCCACCCTGCTGCCGCTGGCCCTGCTGGACGGCGCGGCGCTCACCACCCTGCGGACACCGGCCGTGTCCGCCCTGGCGATCCGCCACCTCACCGGCCCCGTAGTGCGCCATCTGGTGCTCTTCGGCACGGGCCCGCAGGCGTACGGGCACCTCGCCGCGGTGCTCGCGGAACGTCACGTCGAACGGGTCACCGTGATCGGCCGGAACCCGGAGCGGGCCGAGGCGCTCGCCGCGCACGCCCGCGGGCTCGGCCCGGAGGCCGCTGCCGGGCGGGAGGGCGGCGCCGAGGTGGCCACCGCCGACCTGGTGCTCTGCTGCACGACTTCCGCCACCCCGCTGTTCGACGGCGCCCTGGTGCCGGACGGGGCGACGGTCGTCGCGGTCGGCTCGCACACCCCGGACGCCCGCGAGGTCGACAGCACACTGGTGGCACGTTCCGCCGTCGTCGTCGAGGCGCGTACGGCGGCGCTGGCCGAGGCGGGCGACCTGCTGGTCCCGATGGCGCAGGGGGTCTTCGCGGCCGAGGACATCGCCGCCGGGCTGGCGGAACTGGTCACCGGCCGGGGCGAGATCCCGGGTACGGGCCCGGGTGCGGGGCGGGGCCGCGGCGGCGAACCGGCCGCATTCGCCGGACCCCGGTTCTTCAAGAGCGTCGGAATGGGGTGGGAGGATCTAGCCGTCGCGGCGGCGGTGTACGGCAACTCCGCCGCGTAGACGAGGCCGTCCGCGGCGGACGGGTTGTCCACGGCCTCGGAACGGTGGGCTCCGATGGAAACGTGACATTGTATTCTGGGGCCCCGTACGGCGCTGGAGGAACAGACATGGCCCGCCTGACGACGCTCAATGCCATCTCCGCGCAGGTGCACTTGCGCGACCGGGTGGCGAACGCCCTCAGGGCGGCCCTCATCGCGGGGGAGCTCCGTCCCGGCGTGATCTACTCGGCCCCCGCGCTCGCCGCCGACTTCGGAGTGTCCGCCACCCCGGTCCGGGAAGCCATGCTCGACCTGGCGCGTGAGGGCCTGGTCGAGGCCGTGCGCAACAAGGGCTTCCGGATAACGGAGCTGACCGATCAGGACCTGGACGACTTCACCGAGCTCCGGGTCATGATCGAGGTCCCCACCGTCGGCCGGATCGCCCGGATGGGGCGGACCAGGGAGCTGGAGGCGCTGCGGCCGCTCGCACAGGCGATCGTCGAGGCCGCCGCCGAGCACGACATCCTCGGCTACCTGGAGGCCGACCGCCGCTTCCACCTCGAACTGCTCGGCATGGCGGGCAACCGCCGGCTGGTGGAGGAGGTCGGCAACCTGCGCAAGCGCTCGCGCCTCTTCGGGCTGAACCGGCTCGACGAGTCCGGGCTGCTGGTCCAGTCGGCCGAGGAGCACGCCCAGCTGCTGGACCTCCTGATCGCCGGTGACGCGGCAGGCGCGGAGCGGTGCATGCTGGCCCATATGTCACATGTCAGGAACCTCTGGGCCGAGGAGAACCCCGGCAGGGCGGGCGACGGACCCCGGGATGCCGGGATCGCGGAGTCCGCCGCGGAGTCCTGACCCGCCCCGCCACGGTGTCCCGACCCGGCGTGGTGCCCTTCCCCCGCCCCGCCGCGAAGTCCTGAACCCGCCCCGTCGCCAGGCCCCTCCGGGCCCGGCGACGGGGCGGCGGCAGCGCGCCGGATCAGGCCCGGCTCTCCAGCAGCGCGCCCATCCACGCCTCGACCCCGTCGGCGGTCCGGGGCAGCGCGGACGACATGAGGCGGGCCCCGTCGGACGTGATCACCAGGTCGTCCTCGATCCGCACTCCGATCCCGCGCAGCTCCCGGGGGAGCGTCTCGTCGTCGGGCTGGAGATAGAGCCCCGGCTCCACGGTCAGCACCTGTCCCGGCTCCAGGCAGCCGTCCAGATAGGCCTCGGCCCGCGCCTGCGCGCAGTCGTGCAGGTCCATGCCGAGCATGTGGCCGCTGCTGCACAGCGTGTACCGGCGGTGGAAGCCGTTCTCCGGGGCGAGCGCCTCGTCCGCGGACATCCGCAGCACGCCCCACTCGTGCAGCCCCTCGGCGATGACCCGCATGGCCGCCCGGTGGAAGTCCCGGAAGCGCGCTCCCGGCCGCAGTGCCGCGATGCCCGCGTCCTGGGCCGCGAGCACCAGCTCGTACACGGCGCGCTGCACGGGGGAGAAACGGCCGGAGAGCGGCAGCGTACGGGTGATGTCGGCGGTGTAGAGCGAATCGGTCTCCACCCCGGCGTCCAGCAGCAGCAACCCGTCGCGCTCCAGCGGGCCGTCGTTGCGGATCCAGTGCAGGACGCATGCGTGCGCCCCGGCCGCCGCGATCGTGGAGTAGCCCGGCCCGTTCCCCTCCAGCCGGGCCCGCAGATCGAAGACGCCCTCGATCCAGCGCTCCCCGCGCGGGTGGCGCAGCGCCTGCGGCAGACTGCGTACGACGTCCTCGAATCCCGCCGTCGTCGCGTCGACGGCCAGCTGCAACTGCCCCGTCTCCCAGGGGTCCTTGACGAGCCGCAGCTCGCTGAGCACCGCCTCCAGACCGGCCGGGGCCGAGCGCCCGAGCGGGAACGGACGCCGCGAGCCCAGGAGTTCGTCGACGGACGGGTCCACACCGCCCAGTGCCCGGACCGGCGGCTGCGGGCCGGTGAACAGCTTCTCCCAGTCCTCCAGCCGCTCGCAGCGCAGACCGGTCAGCCGGGCGGCCTCCGTCAGGTCCGGCCTGCGCCCCACCCAGAACTCCCCGTACCTGCGGTCGCGGTAGAACTCCTGGCCGGTACGGGGTGAGCGGGGCCGCAGGTACAGCACGGCTTCGTGCCGCTCGTCGCCGTCCGGTTCCAGGACCAGTACGTGCCCGGCCTGGTCCTCGCCGGTGAGGCCGGTGAGCCAGGCGTATCCGGTGTGCGGCCGGAAGCGGTGGTCGGTGTCGTTGGAGCGGACGGCGAGGGCCCCGGCCGGGATGACCAGCCGCTCGCCGGGGAAGCGGGCGGCCAGCCGGGCCCGGCGGGCGGGGGTCAGTTCGTAGGAGGGGACGCGGGCGTCCGGGGGCAGGGGGGTGTCGGCCCACGCCGTGCTCATGAAGGTGTCCAGCGCGGCGGACACCGGCAGATCGTGACTGCCGGTACGGGGTGCGGAGAAGGAACGGGACACGGGCATGGCTCCTGAGGGCTCGGTCGGTGCCCGGGCACGGGGCTCCGGGTGCTGACGGGAGGCGGGGGCGGGGCTCGGCCGGCCGGAAAGACGGTGGTGGCGGCCGGCGTGTGCGGCGCCGCGTCCCTGGATCCGTGCGGGGGGCGGAAGTTGTCGCGCAGATGAATGTGCGTGAGAGGGCTTCCGAAGGACATGTGACATGTGCCATTGTACAGCGCGCAAGGGAACGGAAGCTGTGTCCATGTCACGACGTGGAGCGGTCCCGGCCGGCCCCACCGGCCCCCCTGCATTCCCCCACAGCCGCGCCCTGTCGCGCGGTTAACACTCCGCTGGAGGCGGCACGTGAAGAATCTGAGGGTTCGTCAGAAGATAGCTGGACTTTCCACCGCGGTCCTGGCGGCATGCCTGGGCGTAGGCATGCTCTCCGCGCCGAGTCAGGCCGCGGGGCAGCGCCCCGTGGCCTCGACCGTGGCCCCCCACTCCTCGAAGGCCGCCCAGAAGCAGGCAGAACCCCGCACCGAGGACCCGGGCGGCCCCACCGCCGAGTCGCTCACAGCACCTGCCGCGGACGCCGCTCACGTCCAGCGCAAGGCGCTCAGGGCCGGGGACCAGCCGCCGCTGTCCGCGTCCAAGGACGCGCTCAAGCGGGACTACGACAGCCAGGCCGCCACGGTTCCGAGTCACCCGGCGCCTTCGATGAAGGCCGGGAAGCGGGCCCGCACCGCGGCTGCCGAGTGCAATGTCACCGACTTCACCAACAACACCGGAAGCGCTCTGGTGCAGAAGGT
>NZ_JBHJQP010000084.1:0-32885 GCF_042262625.1 Streptomyces sp. NPDC056347
ACAAGAAAGCCCCGTCCGGAGTGCTGTTCCGGCGGGGCTTTCTGCTGGCTGGGGACGGTCTGTATCCGATGTTCCCCGGGGTGTACTGTTTGAGGTAGTGGTCGCGGAAGGTGTGGTTCTGCGCCGGGTCGAGGACTTCGAGGAGGGCGGCGGCGGGGTCGCCCCGGAAGTCGGAGCCGACCTTGTCGATCTCGTCGAGCAGGACGACCGGGTTCATCGAGCCGGCCTCCTTGATCGCCCGCACGATCCGTCCCGGCAGGGCGCCGACGTACGTACGCCGGTGGCCGCGGATCTCCGCCTCGTCCCGCACCCCGCCGAGGGCGACGCGGACGAACTTGCGGCCCATGGCGTGCGCGACGGACTCGCCGAGCGAGGTCTTGCCCACGCCGGGCGGACCGACCAGGGCCAGTACGGCGCCGCCGCGCCGCCCGCCGACGACCCCGAGGCCGCGGTCGGAGCGCCGCTTGCGCACGGCCAGGTACTCGGTGATGCGTTCCTTCACGTCCTGGAGACCGGCGTGCTCGGCGTCCAGGACCCGCTGGGCGCCGCGGATGTCGTAGGCGTCCTCGGTCCGCTCGGTCCAGGGCAGTTCGAGGACGGTGTCCAGCCAGGTCCTGATCCAGGAGCCCTCGGGGCTCTGGTCGGAGGCGCGCTCCAGCTTCTCGACCTCCTTGAGCGCCGCCGCGCGGACGTGCTCGGGGAGATCGGCGGCCTCGACGCGGGCCCGGTAGTCGTCGGACTCGTCGGCACCGGAACCGGATTCGCCGTTCAGCTCGGCGAGCTCCTTGCGCACGGCGTCGAGCTGGCGGCGCAGCAGGAATTCGCGCTGCTGCTTGTCGACGCCCTCCTGGACGTCCTTGGCGATGGACTCGGCGACGTCCTGCTCGGCGAGGTGCTCGCCGAGCCACTGGATGGCGAGCTTCAGCCGGGCGACCGGGTCGGTCGTCTCCAGCAGCCGCACCTTCTGGGCGGTGGTGAGGAAGGGGGAGTATCCGGAGTTGTCGGCGAGTGCGGAGATGTCCTCGATCTGCTGGACCCGGTCCACGACCTGCCAGGCGCCGCGCTTCTTCAGCCAGCTGGTGGCGAGCGCCTTGTACTCCTTGACCAGCTCGGCGGCGGCACCCGGCAGCGGGTCGGGGACGACCGGGTCGACCCGCGTCCCCTCCACCCAGAGCGCGGCCCCCGGACCGCTGGTCCCGGCCCCGATCCGTACCCGGCCCCGGCCGCGGATCAGCGCGCCCGGGTCTCCGTCCGAGAGCCGTCCGACCTGCTCGACGGTGCCGATGACACCGGTGCCGGCGTACGTACCGTCGATCCTCGGCACCAGCAGCACCTCGGGCTTGCCCCCACCGCCCCGGACCGCCGCCTGCGCGGCCTCCACGGCGCCCCGCACCTCCGCGTCGGACAGGTCCAGAGGCACCACCATCCCGGGCAGTACGACCTCGTCGTCGAGCGGCAGTACGGGCAGGGCGAGCGGAGTAACCGCGTTGGAATCGGTAGCCATGATCTCCCCTTCGGCAGTCAAGTTGAGCTATGCAGACTCAATGCTTCTGAGCCGCCCAATGTTCCCGGGGGGTGTTCGCTCTGAGCGATCACCTGCTCGCCGTCCCGTACCGGCACATTCCGGTGGGGCGGTGCGCGAGTCTGGAGAGATGGACATCGAGATCGTCGTCGTACCGGACTGCCCGAACGAGGCGCCCGCCGCCGAGCTGCTGCGTCGCGCCCTCGACGACGCCGGTCTGAACGGCACCGCCTTCACCACACGGACCGTGACCGACCGGGCCGAGGCCGAGCTGACCGGTTTCACCGGATCCCCGACCATCCTCATCGACGGCCGGGACCCCTTCGCCGAGCCCGGGCGCCCCGCCGGTCTGGCCTGCCGGGTGTACGCGACGCGGGGCGGACTCTCCGGGCTGCCCGACCCGGACCGCCTCCGTGACGCCCTCGCCGCCGCCGCGCACACGCGGCCTCGGCGCTGAGCTTCCCGGTGCCCCGTGCCCCAGGAGTCACAGCCGGTGCTGTCCGGAACACGTTCGGCCCGCAATACAGTCCCCCGGTGACCGAGAACCTGCCGCTGTGCCCCGAGTGCTCCGGCGCCCGGGGGCGGCACCACCGCTGCGGGGCCGCCGGACGGCGCCGGATCGGTCGCACGCGAGGGCTGCTCCGTACGGATGAGCAGCGGTGGCACGACGGAGCGCCCGGAGAACAATGGGCCCCATGTCCCACATCCCGTCCAGTGGCGGCGCGTCCACGCACGGCAGGGAGACACCCGCGGAACGCGCCGACCGCAACCTGGTCGAACTGCTCCAGGAACTGCGGGTCGTGCAGACCGGTGTGCAGATCGTCTTCGCCTTTCTCCTCGGCGTCGCCTTCACCAGCCGGTTTCCGGACCTCGACACCTTCGAGCGCACCACGTACGTGGTGACGCTGCTGCTCACAGTGGTCTCCTCGGCCGTGCTCGCGACCCCGGTCGCCCTGCACCGCGGCCTGTTCCACCAGGGCGTCAAGACCCGGATCGTCGCCCTGTCGGCGCGGCTCGCCGAGGCCGGCCTGGTCTTCCTCGCCCTGGCACTCAACGGCGCCGTCCTCCTCCTCATGACCGTGGTCCTCGGCCGGACCGCCGCCGTCGCGATCACGGCCGCCACCCTCGTCATGTTCGCCGGCCTGTGGTTCGTCCTCCCCAGGGCACTGCTCCGCCCGCGCCCGTGAACCGGCCGGCGGGCGCCGCGCGATAGAAGGGGTGTGAAGCTGTTGCGCCCCTCGGGGGAGGACCCGGACGACAAGGCCCTGCTGCGCGCCGTCGCGCAGGGGGACGCGCAGGCCCTGGCCACGCTCTACGACCGGCACGCAGGCTGGCTGCTGGCGCGGCTGGAGCGGCGGTGCCCGGACGCCGAGACCGTACGGGAGGTCCTTCAGGACACCTTCGTGACGGTCTGGCGGTCCGCCGGAGCGCATCGCGGTGCCCGGGTCGGCGGCTGGCTCTGGGTGATCGCCTCGCGTCGGCTGGTCGACGCCCAGCGCGCGCACGCCCGCAGCGACCTCGCCGCGCACGCCGAGCGGGCCGGGAGCAACGACTGGGCCGCGACCGCGCCCTCCGCCGAGGAGCGGGTACTCGCCGGACTCGAGTACGGGGACGTCGGCGCCGCGCTCGGCCGCATCTCCCCGGAGCTGCGCGAGGTCCTGCGCGCCACGGTCGTCGACGGGCTGAGCACCCGCGAGACGGCCCGGCTCCTCGGCATCCCCGAGGGCACGGTCAAGTCCCGGGCGATGCGGGCCAGGCGGGAGCTGCGCGCCGTGCTGGAGCTCTCGCTCCCCGAGGCCGGACCGCTGGGAGGCACGGCATGACCACGAGGGGAGGCGGCGGCATGCCCCACCGGCACGTGAGCGAGGAGCTGGCCGGGCGGTACGCCGCCGGGTCGGTGCCGGAGGCGGACGCCCGGTCGGTGGAGAAGCACGCGGAGGCCTGCGGCGGCTGCGCGGCGCGGATCTCCTCGGCGGTCCGGGCCGCCCGGCCCGGGGCGGGGCCGGTGCTGGACGCGGTGCGCGCGCAGGTGCTGGCGGCGGTCGCGGCCGAAGGGGTGGTCGCCGAGGGGGCGGCGGTGCGGCGCGGTGCTCCGGCCGTACGTGCCTGGCGGCTGCTGTGGGCCGCCGGGCCGGCGCTGCGCGGCGCGTGGCTGTCGGCGCTGGTGCTGACGGCCGTGGGCGCCCTGGTGCTGGCGTACGGGGCGGGGGCCGGGCAGGTGGTGCGCCCGCTGCTGCTCGTCGCCGCGCCGGTGCTGCCGCTCGCCGGGGTCGCGCTCTCGTACGGCAGGCACGCTGACCCGATGCACGAGATCACCGCCGCCACCCCGTCCGGGGGGCTGCGGCTGCTGCTGACCAGGGCGGCGGCCGTGCTCGCCGTGAGCGTTTCGGCGCTCACCCTCGTCGGTGCGGCGCTGCCCCGGTCCGCCGGGGGGCCGGGCGCGGCTGTCTGGCTGCTGCCCGGGCTGGCGATGACGCTGGCCGCGCTCGCCCTCGGCTCGTACGTCGGCTGCCGTGCCGGTGCCACGTCCGTCGCCGTGGCGTGGGCGGCGACCGTCCTCGGGCCCGCCCTCGCCACGTCGCCGTCGGCGGCGGCCGGGGCCGTGCGGTACTTCGCGGGGCCCGCCGCGCAGGCCGGCTGGGCGGCGGGCGCCCTGGCGTGCGCCGCGCTGCTCGCCGTACGCCGTAGATCGTTCGACCACCTGGAGAGAATGTGAGCGTGCACGCATGAACGCGACGGGGAACATACCCACGGTCGTGGTCGGCGCACTGACCGTCCGGCACCGCAGGACGATCGCGCTGGACGCCGTCGATCTCGACTTCGCGCCCGGCGTGCACGGGCTGCTCGGGCCCAACGGGGCGGGCAAGACCTCGCTGATCCGGGTCCTCGCCACCGTCGCCGCGCCCTTCGGCGGCCGGGTGGAACTGCTCGGCCGCGAGGTCGGGCCCGGGGCGGACCACCGCGACCGGGCGGCGGTGCGGCGGCGGCTGGGCTATCTGCCGCAGGAGTTCGGCTACTACCCGGGCTTCACGGTCCGCGAGTTCGTCTCCTACGTGGCCTGGCTCAAGGAGATGGACGCGGCGGCGGTCCCGGCGGCCGTGGTGCGGGCGGTGGACCGGGTGGGGCTCGGGGACCGGATCGACGCCCGGGTGAAGACCCTGTCGGGCGGCATGGTGCGGCGCGTGGGCATCGCCCAGGCGATCGTCAACGATCCGGAGCTGCTGCTGCTCGACGAGCCGACCGCGGGTCTCGACCCGGAGCAGCGGGTCGCGTTCCGGTCTCTGATCCGGGAGCTGGGCCGCACCAGCACGGTGCTCGTCTCGACCCATCTGGTCGAGGACGTGGCCGCGGCCTGCTCCGACGTCACACTGATCGAGGCGGGCCGGATCGCGTACCGGGGCACGACCCGGGAGCTGTCGGAGCTGGGCGGCGCCCCGGGCGCCGGGACGGGGCCGGAGGACGGCAATCCGTTCGAGCGCGGCTACACCGCCGCGCTGCGGGCGCACCGGGCGGCGGTGACGGGCCGATGAGCACGTCCTTCGTACGCGGCCCGGCCGCCACCGCCCTGCGGGCCGAGCTCCGGCGCGGGATCGCCCCGTGGACGGGTCCGGCCGTCGCCGCCTGTCTGCTCGTCCCGATGACGGCCAAGACGGCCGAGTGGCAGGGCGGCTGGGCCGAGACCCAGGAGCTGCTGCACTCGGCGACGACGCTGATCGGCATGCCGCTGCTCGCCGCCGTCGCCTGCTGGCAGGGCGGCCGGGAGCGCCGCAGGGGCACCGACGAGCTGCTGCGCTCGGTGGTGCGCGGCCCGCTCGCCCGGCTGCTGGTGGCCCTGGGGCCGCTCATGCTGTGGGCGGCGGCGGGCCAGCTGCTGGTCCTGGGTGCGGTGTACGCGGCGACGGCCCCGTACGCCGGGCCGGCCGGCGGTCCGTCCGCCGGGCTCGCCGCGGCGGACCTGGGCTGCCTGCTGTCCGCCGCGCCGGTCGGTTTCGTCGTCGGGCGGCTGGTGCGGTGGCGGCTGGCCGCCCCGGTGCTCGCGGCCGTCTGCTACGTGCTCCTGGGGGCGCCGGGCTACACGCGGTCACCGGCCCGGTTCCTGAGCCCCGCCGAGCAGTACCTGCTCGATGCGGCCGGGCCGGTGTGGTGGTTCGCGCCGTCCCTGCTGGCCTGGACGGGCGGCCTCGCGGCGACCGTGCTGCTGGCGTACGCGGCCCGCCGCCGGGCGGCGGCCCTGCTGCCGCTGGCGCTGGCGGTCGTGGCCGGGACGGTGGTCGTGCAGACGGGCGACGGGCTGCTGCGGCCCGACCCGGCCGGCTCCCGCCGGGTCTGCTCGACACCGGACCCCGGTACGCCGCAGATCTGCGTGCGCGCCTCCGAGGCCCCGGTGCTGCCCGGTGCCGCCGAGGCACTGGCAGGGGTGTTCGCCCGGCTGGACGGGGTCGAGGGCGCGCCCGTCCGCTACGTGGCCAATGGCACCCGGCCGGGGAGAAAAGGGGACGAGGCGCCCCTTGGCCATGTGAGCCGTGGCTGGGGCCTCACCCGGGACCGGCTGGACGATCCCCGGGAGTTCGCCGACAGCACCGTCCTGTCCCTGCTCGGCCCCGACTGCCCGGCCGGCCGGCGGAAGAAGGACTCCGCGGCGGACCACCGCGCGGCGTACACCGAGGACGCGCTGCGCACCTGGCTGGCCGGGAACGACACCACCTGGTACCCGGAGTCCCGCCCGTACCTGGCCCGGCTGGAAGCCATGCCGGACACCGGGCGGAAGGCCTGGACCGGCCGCTATCTGACCGCCCTCAGGAGCTGTGCGCCGGAAGGGGTCCCGGTCCTGTGAGCGCCCTGCCCCTCCTCTATCTCCGTTCCCGCGCGCTCCTTGTCACCGCCGCCGCCCTGGCGGGAACCGTGCTGCTGGCCGCCTGGTCCGCGTACTGGCTCCAGGAGCAGCCGCGCTTCGACCACACCGCCCGCGTCCCGGTCGTCGTGCTGGCCCCGCTGCTCGCCGCCGCGGCGATCGGCACCGGGCTGCACTCGCACTCCGAGGAGCTGGACCGGGCCTCCGCGCGCCGCTGGTGGCCGCGCCTGCTGCTGCACCTGCTGGTGGCGACCGCCCTGGTGGCGGGGGCGCTGGCCGCGGCGGTACCGGGGCACCCGGAGGCGTTCGGCGCCCCGGCCATGGTGCGCAACGTGCTCGGCTCGACGGGGGTGACGGCGGCGTCGGCCGCCCTGTTCGGCGCCCGGTCGAGCTGGCTGCCGATGACGGTGTACGGCGGCGCGGTCTACCTGGCCGCACCGGATGTGCCGGGCGGGGCGGCGGCACTCTGGGCATGGCCGCTTCAGCCGGGTCCGGAGTCCGGGGCGTGGCTGGTGGCGGGGGCGGCGTACGCGGCCGGGGCGGCGCTGCTCGCGGTGCGCGGGCCGGGGCGGACCCGATAGCCGGGGCGCACGTGCCGTACGCGGCCGGGACGGGGCCGGGACGGGGCCGGTAACCGGCTGGCTTCGGACCGTGCGGAGAGGCCAGGATGGCGGGGACCCCCCGCACTTCGACCGGAGAGCCGCATCATGTCCGACTTCGCCCGTACCGACGTCCTCTCCCCCGTCACGCTCGACCGTCGCGAAGGCCCGCACGGGGAGGTCGTTCTGCGCAGACGGGGGGACGACTTCGAGATCATCGCCAACGGGTGCTTCCTGATGGACACCTCGGACGGCCGCTCCGAGCGGCTGCTGATCGACGCGGCGCTGGCCGCGCTGCCCGCCGGCAGGCGGGCCCCCTCGGTGCTCATCGGCGGGCTCGGCGTCGGCTTCTCGCTCGCCCGGGCCGCCGCCGAGCCGCGGTGGGGGCGGATCGCCGTCGCCGAGCGGGAGCGGGCGATCGTGGACTGGCACCTGGAGGGGCCGCTGTCGGCGATCTCCGGTGCGGCGCTCGCCGACCCCCGGACCGGCATCCTTGCGGTGGATCTGGTCGACCACCTGCACACGACTACCGACCGTTACGACGCTCTGTGCCTGGACATCGACAACGGTCCGGACTGGACCGTCACCGAGGACAACAGCACCCTGTACTCCCCCGCGGGTCTGGCGGCCTGCCGGGAGCGGCTGACGCCGGGCGGCGTTCTCGCAGTATGGTCCGCACAACCGTCCGCCGACTTCGAACAGGCCTTGCGGAATGCCGGATTCACGGGAGTAAAAACCGAAGAAGTCAGCGTTGCCCGAGGTGTTCCCGACGTGGTGCATCTCGCACTGCGGACACTCTGAGATCCCCCCGCCGGGTATCCCCGGCCCCCGAACCGCCGGGGCCGGGCGCCGTACGCCGGGTGCCGCGCCACTTCCGCGCGGCCCGGGCGTTACACCCTGCGTAGCCGAGAGCGGGCCGCTGCCTTTACGCTGGCGACCCGTAAACGGGGACACCTACGAAAATCCACAAGCGAAGACCGTGCGTCCGGGGGAATGGCCCCCGTGAGAACGGGGCAGGGGCGGGGCGATGGAACAGACACACACCACCCACACCGGTGTCGCGGCCACCCCGGGCGCTCAGCGCCGGGTGCTGGTGGTCGAGGACGACGTCACGATCGTCGAAGCCATCTCCGCCCGTCTGCGGGCCGAGGGCTTTCTCGTACAGACCGCGCTCGACGGCCCCGCGGCGGTGGACGCCGCCGAGGCCTGGCAGCCCGATCTCATGGTGCTCGACATCATGCTGCCGGGCTTCGACGGCTTGGAGGTCTGCCGCCGGGTGCAGGCCCAGCGGCCGGTGCCGGTGCTGATGCTGACCGCCCGGGACGACGAGACGGACATGCTGGTCGGCCTCGGCGTGGGCGCCGACGACTACATGACCAAGCCGTTCTCGATGCGCGAGCTGGCGGCCCGGGTCCACGTCCTGCTGCGCCGCGTCGAGCGCGCCGCGCTGGCCGCGGTGACCCCGAGGAGCGGCATCCTGCGCCTGGGCGAGCTGGAGATCGACCACGCGCAGCGCCGGGTCCGGGTGCGCGCCGACGACGTCCACCTGACGCCGACCGAGTTCGACCTGCTGGTCTGTCTGGCCAACACGCCGCGCGCGGTGCTCTCCCGGGAGCAGCTGCTGGCCGAGGTCTGGGACTGGGCGGACGCCTCCGGCACCCGTACGGTCGACAGCCACATCAAGGCGCTGCGCCGGAAGATCGGCGCGGAGCGCATCCGTACCGTGCACGGTGTGGGTTACGCCCTGGAGACCCCGGCTCCATGACCCGGCCCGGCTCCGGCCTGCGTCCCTTCTCGATCAAGGCGAAGATGAGCACGCTCGTCGTGCTCTCGGTCTTCATCACCACCGGTCTGCTGCTGGTGGCCGTGCGCACCAGGACCGAGCTGCGGTTCATCACGGTGTTCTCGGTGATCGCGACCCTGCTGATCACCCAGTTCGTGGCGCACGGCCTGACCGCGCCGCTGGACGAGATGACCACCGTGGCCCGGTCGATCTCGCACGGCGACTACACCCGGCGGGTACGCGGGGCCGGACGCCGCGACGAGCTGGGCGACCTGGCCCAGACGATCAATCTGATGGCGGACGACCTGGAGGCGGTGGACCGGCACCGCAAGGAGCTGGTCGCCAATGTGTCGCACGAGTTGCGCACGCCCATCGCGGCGCTGAGAGCCGTGCTGGAGAACGTGGTGGACGGGGTCTCCTCCGCCGACCCCGAGACGATGCGTACCGCGCTGAAGCAGACCGAGCGGCTGGGCCGGCTGGTGGAGACGCTGCTGGACCTGTCCCGTCTGGACAACGGCGTGGTCACGCTCAGGACGGGGCGCTTCGAGGTGTGGCCCTATCTGTCGGGCGTGCTGAAGGAGGCGAATCTCGCCGCCGCGCACCGCAGGCTGTCGTCCGGTTCGGGGAACCACAAGCGCAAGGACGTCCATCTGCATCTGGACGTTTCGCCGCCGGAGCTGACGGCCCACGCGGACACCGAACGGCTGCACCAGGTGGTGGCCAATCTGGTCGACAACGCGGTCAAGCACAGCCCGCCGCACGGCCGGGTCACGGTACTGGCCCGGCGCGGCCCCACCCCGGAGTCGCTGACGCTGGAGATCATGGACGAGGGACCGGGCATCCCCGAGGCCGAGCGGCACCGGGTCTTCGAGCGCTTCAACCGCGGCGCGGTGCCCGCCCCGCACGGGCCGGGCAGCGACGGCGGCACCGGGCTCGGCCTGGCGATCGCCCGCTGGGCGGTGGACCTGCACGGCGGACGCATCGGAGTGGCCGAATCCGAGCGCGGCTGCCGCATACAGGTCACTCTTCCGGGGGTACCGCAACCGCGCGGTTGACATAGGGTTCGAACCGGGCGGGCGCGTTGTTCGTGTTCCGTTCAGGGGGGTGCGGTCCGGAGGGTCGCAGCCGCGGTTCCGTGTACCCAAAAGGAGGCGGAACCATGCTTGTTTCCCGCCAATTCCTACGCCGAAACCCGCCTTCCGGTGTGACTTGCGCGACGAAGAGCGGCCCGGCCTGCGTGTAACGGCCGGGGAGGCGTAGCCTTGATTTCCGCTGTCCATCACCTTGTGAAGCGGAAGAGGGCGGTTGCCGCCGTGTCGTCTCAGTCCCCCAGTAACTCGAGCATCTCGACCGACCAAGCCAGCCCGGGGTCGAACCCGGCCGCTGCCTTCGGGCCCAATGAGTGGCTCGTCGACGAGATCTATCAGCAGTACCTCCAGGATCCCAGTTCGGTCGATCGCGCCTGGTGGGACTTCTTCGCCGATTACAAGCCGGGCACGTCCGGCACGGCGGACAAGCCCGTTCCCGGCGCCCCGGCCACGGCGGCAGCGGTGACCCCGGCTCCGGCCACCTCCGCTCCGGCCCCGGCCGCGCCCGCCCCGGCGGCGCAGGCCCCCGCACCGGCCGCCCCCGCCGCTCCGCCGGCCCCGGCCCCGGCGAAGGCCGCGGCTCCGGCTCCGGCAGCGAAGGCCGCCGCACCGGCCGCCGCCAAGCCCGCCGCCGCCCCGGCCACCGAGGCCCCGGCCGGCCCCGAGTACGTGACGCTGCGCGGCCCCTCGGCCGCCGTCGCGAAGAACATGAACGCCTCGCTGGAGCTGCCGACGGCCACGTCCGTGCGCGCCGTCCCGGTGAAGCTGCTCTTCGACAACCGCATCGTCATCAACAACCACCTCAAGCGCGCCCGGGGCGGGAAGATCTCCTTCACCCACCTCATCGGGTACGCGATGGTGCAGGCCCTCAAGGCCATGCCGTCGATGAACCACTCCTTCGCGGTGAAGGACGGCAAGCCGACCCTGGTCAAGCCGGAGCACGTGAACCTCGGCCTCGCCATCGACCTGGTGAAGCCGAACGGCGACCGCCAGCTCGTCGTCGCGGCCATCAAGAAGGCCGAGACGCTGAACTTCTTCGAGTTCTGGCAGGCCTACGAGGACATCGTCCGCCGCGCCCGCAACGGCAAGCTCGGCATGGACGACTTCACCGGCGTCACCGCCTCGCTGACCAACCCCGGCGGCATCGGCACCGTCCACTCGGTGCCCCGCCTGATGCCCGGTCAGGGCCTCATCATGGGCGTCGGCGCGATGGACTACCCGGCCGAGTTCCAGGGCACGTCGCAGGACACCCTGAACAAGCTGGGCATCTCCAAGGTCATGACGCTGACCTCGACGTACGACCACCGGGTCATCCAGGGCGCCGCCTCCGGCGAGTTCCTGCGGATCGTCTCCCAGCTGCTGCTCGGCGAGAACGAGTTCTACGACGAGATCTTCAAGTCGCTGCGCATCCCGTACGAGCCGGTCCGCTGGCTCACGGACATCGACGCCTCGCACGACAACGACGTGACCAAGGCCGCGCGGGTCTTCGAGCTGATCCACTCCTACCGGGTCCGCGGCCACGTCATGGCCGACACCGACCCGCTGGAGTACCGCCAGCGCAAGCACCCCGACCTGGACATCACCGAGCACGGCCTCACCCTGTGGGACCTGGAGCGGGACTTCGCGGTCGGCGGCTTCGCCGGCAAGTCGATGATGAAGCTCCGCGACATCCTCGGTGTGCTGCGTGAGTCGTACTGCCGCACCACCGGCATCGAGTTCATGCACATCCAGGACCCGAAGCAGCGCAAGTGGATCCAGGACCGGGTGGAGCGCACCCGCACCCAGCAGCCCGAGCGCGAGGAGCAGCTGCGCATCCTGCGCCGGCTGAACGCGGCCGAGGCGTTCGAGACCTTCCTGCAGACCAAGTACGTCGGCCAGAAGCGGTTCTCGCTGGAGGGCGGCGAGTCCGTCATCCCGCTGCTCGACGCGGTCATCGATTCCGCCGCCGAGGCCCGCCTCGACGAGGTCGTCATCGGCATGGCCCACCGCGGCCGGCTCAACGTGCTGGCGAACATCGTCGGCAAGTCGTACGCGCAGATCTTCCGCGAGTTCGAGGGCAACCTCGACCCCCGGTCGATGCACGGCTCCGGCGACGTCAAGTACCACCTGGGCGCCGAGGGCACCTTCACCGGTCTGGACGGCGAGCAGATCAAGGTCTCGCTGGCCGCCAACCCCTCGCACCTGGAGGCGGTCGACCCGGTCCTGGAGGGCATCGCCCGCGCCAAGCAGGACATCATCAACAAGGGCGGCACGGACTTCACGGTCCTGCCCATCGCGCTCCACGGCGACGCGGCCTTCGCGGGCCAGGGCGTCGTCGCCGAGACGCTCAACATGTCGCAGCTGCGCGGCTACCGCACCGGCGGCACCGTGCACGTGGTGATCAACAACCAGGTCGGCTTCACCGCCGCCCCGGAGTCCTCGCGCTCCTCGATGTACGCCACCGACGTGGCGCGCATGATCGAGGCGCCGATCATCCACGTCAACGGCGACGACCCCGAGGCCGTGGTCCGCGTCGCGCGGCTCGCCTTCGAGTTCCGGCAGGCGTTCAACAAGGACGTCGTGATCGACCTCATCTGCTACCGCCGCCGCGGTCACAACGAGGGCGACAACCCGGAGTTCACCAACCCGCAGATGTACACCCTGATCGACAAGAAGCGCTCGGTGCGCAAGCTCTACACCGAGTCCCTCATCGGTCGCGGCGACATCACCCTGGAAGAGGCCGAGCAGGCGCTCCAGGACTTCCAGGGCCAGCTGGAGAAGGTCTTCGCGGAGGTCCGCGAGGCCACCTCGCTGCCCGCCCCGGCCCACGCCCCCGAGGTCCAGCCGGAGTTCCCGGTCGCCGTGACCACCGCGGTCTCCGCCGAGGTCGTCAAGGCCATCGCGGAGTCCCAGGTCAACATCCCCGAGCGGATCACCGTCCACCCCCGCCTGATGCCGCAGATGCAGCGCCGCGCGGCCTCGGTGGAGAACGGCACGATCGACTGGGGCATGGGCGAGACCCTGGCCATCGGTTCGCTGCTCATGGAGGGCACCCCGGTCCGGCTCTCCGGCCAGGACTCCCGCCGCGGCACCTTCGGCCAGCGCCACGCGGTCCTCGTCGACCAGGTGACCGGCGAGGACTACACCCCGCTGCTGTACCTCTCCGACGACCAGGCCCGCTACAACGTCTACGACTCGCTGCTCAGCGAGTACGCGGCGATGGGCTTCGAGTACGGCTACTCGCTGGCCCGCCCCGAGTCGCTGGTCATCTGGGAGGCCCAGTTCGGCGACTTCGTCAACGGCGCCCAGACCGTCGTCGACGAGTTCATCTCCTCGGCCGAGCAGAAGTGGGGCCAGACCTCCGGCGTCACGCTGCTGCTGCCGCACGGCTACGAGGGCCAGGGCCCGGACCACTCGTCCGCCCGCCCGGAGCGCTTCCTCACGCTGTGCGCGCAGAACAACATGACGGTCGCGATGCCGACCCTGCCGTCGAACTACTTCCACCTCCTGCGGTGGCAGGTGCACAACCCGCACCACAAGCCGCTGATCGTCTTCACCCCGAAGTCGATGCTCCGTCTCAAGGCGGCCGCGTCGAAGGCGGAGGAGTTCACCACCGGCGGCTTCCGCCCGGTGATCGGCGACGACTCGGTGAACCCGGCCGATGTCCGCAAGGTCGTCTTCTGCGCCGGAAAGGTCTACTACGACCTGGAGGCCGAGCGCACCAAGCGCGGCGTCACGGACACCGCGATCATCCGGCTGGAGCGCCTGTACCCGCTGCCGGGTGCCGAGCTCCAGGCCGAGATCGCCAAGTACCCGAACGCCGAGAAGTACCTCTGGACGCAGGAGGAGCCGGCGAACCAGGGTGCCTGGCCGTTCATCGCGCTGAACCTGATCGACCACCTGGACCTGGCCGTCGGCGCCGACGTCCCGCACGGTGAGCGCCTGCGCCGCATCTCGCGGCCGCACAGCTCGTCCCCGGCGGTCGGCTCGGCCAAGCGCCACCAGGCCGAGCAGGCCCAGCTGGTCGCCGAGGTCTTCGAGGCCTGACCCGCTGCCGTACGGAAAGGGGCCCGTTCCCGCGAGTCGATCGCGGGGACGGGCCCCTCGGCGTACGGCGCCGGGCTCCGGGCCGCCCGGTCAGACGATCGGCGGCTCGAAGTCCCAGTACGGGCGGTTGCGGGAGCGGGCCGAGACCGTGTGGACGTGCTGGGCCCCGAGGGTCGCGGACAGGTCCTCCAGCGCCTCGCCCTCGATCTTCTCGGCGCGCTGCCGCTCCCGGAGGCCGCGCAGGTCCGCGGCGTGCGCGATCCGGGCGGAGAGGGTCAGCGGATGGGTCCGGCCGAGGGCCTCGGTGGCCCGGCCGACGACGACCCCGGTGAGCGCGGCCGCGGACTCCGGGTCGCCCACCAGGTTGCGCAGCGCCGAGGCGTTGATCGCGCAGCCCAGGCTCCAGGGGTGGTTCTCGCCGACGGCCCGGGTCATCGCCGCGAGCGCCTGCTCCAGGAGGTCGTGGGCCTGGTCCCGCTCCCCCACGTTGCGCAGGATCAGGGCGTGGTTGGCCCGGGTCCCCGCGACGAAGGGATGGTCCTCGCCGAGCATGGCGACGTAGGCCTCGGTCACCCGCTCGCTTATGTCCCGGGCCCGGTCGATGTCGCCGTGCTCGCGGGCGAAACAGCTCTGGGTGGCGGCGACCATCATGGTCAGCGGGTCGTCCTCGCCGAGGACCCGCTCGCACCGTTCCAGGGCCCGGGTGAACAGGGCCGAGGCCCGCTCCCGGTCGCCGGAGCGGTAGTGGCACAGGGCGAGGTTGTGTTCGGCGCGCAGGGTCTGCGGGTTGTCGGGGCCGAGGACCATGCGGTGCACCCGGACGCTCTGGTTCTGGAGCGAGAGGGCGTCGGCGTACCGGCCGAGGAGGCGCAGGTCGGTGGCGTAGTTGATCTCGGAGAACAGGGTCCAGGTGTGGCGCAGGCGCAGCAGTCGGCGCCGGGAGTCCAGGGTGCGGCGGTTGAGGTCCAGGGATTCCTCGTAGCGGCCGAGCAGCCGGAGCGAGATCGCCAGGTTGTTCTGCGCGTTGAGGGTGCGGGAGTCCTGGTCGCCGAGGAGTTCGCGGTAGGCGGCGAGGATCCAGCCGGAGATCTCCAGGGCCTCGTCGTACCGGCCCAGGCCCCGCAGGTCGGCGGCGAGGCCGCCGGCGGCGCGCAGGTGTTCCAGGTCGTGGGCCCCGCGCTCGGCGCGGAGCCGGTCGACGGCGGCCCGTTCGATGGCTTCCGTGCCGGCGTAGTCGCCGACGGCGCGCAGCAGGTTGGCGTAGTTGTAGGTGAGGTCCCAGAGCCGGGGGTGGTTCTCGCCGAGGAGCTCGCGCCAGGCCCGCACGGCACGTCCGCCGAGCTTGATGCCGGCCCGGTACTCGCCGGAGAGATAGAGGTAGCGCAGGCAGTTGAGGACCAGGCCGTGTACCGCGGGGTCGGTGCTGGTGAGGACGTCGGCCCATTTCAGGTGCGGGGTGATCTCGGCGTAGGCGGGCCAGAGCCGGGTGTCGATGGGGCGGCCCGGGTCCGCGTGGACGAGGGCGCGGCGGACCACGTCGACGAACTCGCGGCGGTCGCGTTCGGCCATGTCCTTGCCGACGATCTGGTGGACCATGCGGTGCATGTAGAGCGATTCCCCGGACGAGGCCTCCTCGCCGGCCGTCTCGTGGGACTCCAGGCGGACCACGGAGTACTGCCGGAGCTGGGCGATCGCCTTGTTCCAGAGCAGCGGATCGTTCATCAGGCCGGAGATCTGCTCGGGCAGTTCGCCGGGCGGCATCTCGCGCAGCAGCCGTACGGGGATGGAGCCGGGCGCGAAGAAGCTGCACAGGCGGAGCAGGTCGACGGATTCCGGGACGGTCTCCTTGAGCTTGTTCAGCAGTATCGACCAGGCGGTCTGGAAGGCGAGCGGGAAGTCGGCGGAGACCTTGACGACGTCCTGGTCGATGCCTCCTTCGAGGAGCTGGATGTACTCCTCGACGGACATGTCGGAGTCGTTGAGCCAGCCCGCGGTCTGGTCGAGGAGGAGCGGGAGGTCTTCGAGGGCCTCGGCCAGCCGCCCGGCCTCGGGCCGGCTCAGCCGCGGGGCGCGGCGGCGGATGAAGGCGACGGATTCGTCGCGGCTGTAGACCGGTACGCCGACGAGGTGGCTGTTGTACTCGCTCCACTTGCGGTTGCGGGAGGTGATCAGGACGTGTCCGGGGCCGATGGGCACCAGGTCGGAGATGTTGCCGGGTTCGTCGGCGCCGTCCAGGACCAGCAGCCAGTGGGAGTGGGGTTCGCCGCGGCGCAGCGCGTCGCGTACGGCGCGCAGTCGTTCGCCGTACTCGGCGCCGGTGGACAGGCCCAGTTCGGGGGCGAGTTCGGCGAGCTTCTGGCGGTAGAGGGCGCGGCGGTCGGCGGGCACCCACCACACCACGTCGTACTCGGAGCCGAAGCGGTAGACGTACTCCGCGGCCAGCTGGGTCTTGCCGACGCCGGGCATGCCGTGCAGGGTGACGACCCCGGCGCCGGACCCGGCGTCCTGGAGGGTCCGGTAGACGGAGCTGAGCAGTTCCTCACGGCCGGTGAAGCGGACGTTGCGGCGCGGCACCCCGCCCCACACCTCGGAGGGGTCGGCCGGGTAGCGGGGGCCCTGCCGGGTCCCGGCGGGTTCGGGCAGCGGGTCGGCGGGCAGGCCCAGGCGGGTCAGGAGGCGGCGCTCGGCCTCCTCGGCGCCGACGTTGGTCAGGTCGGCCGCGCCGAGGACCGCGGTGGCGCCGGGCAGGGTGGCGGTGGTGACGCAGACGGCGGCGAACCGGTCCGGGTCGGCGGCGACGACCTCGCGCAGGGCCCGGTTCCACTCCTCGTGGCTGCGCGGGCCGAGCTGGAAGTACCAGTCGCTGAGGACGATCAGGACGCGGCCGCGGGAGAGTGCGAGATCGCGCAGCAGCTCCTCCAGCGGCTCCTCCGCCCGGGGGTCCCAGCGCTGGCGGACGACGGCCGTCCCGCGCCGCTCCAGCCGGTCCGCGATCCAGGCCGCCCAGGCCCGGTTGAATCCGGCGAAGCTGATGGTGACGGTGGGCGTCCCGGATGCTTCGACTGCCTTGCGCGTACCGGGCATTCGACCGTCTCCCTACCTGGATGCGAGCTTGTCAACATACACCTGGGCGGCTTCGGGGCACGGGCCTTCCGGGCCGGTGTCCCGGTGCCTGTCACGGGCCTCGCGGACCGTGCCTCTGCCGCCATATCACTCGGGTGGTGGCCACGTACGCCTGTGCTCGGGCGAGATGGTCCGCGGGGGGCGGGAAGTCGCCCATACGGTGGTAGATCGCGATCATCTCGTTGACGAGTATCCGGCCCTCCCTGGTCAGTTCCGCCGATCCGGCCAGCGCCGGCAGGGCGGCCGCCGCCTGTTCGCGGCAGCGGGCGTGTTCGGCCCAGCCGAGGTCGCGGTGGGTGACGGAGCCGGCGGCGAGCGCGAGGCGCTGCCAGTGGCCGGCGATCGCCAGGTGCGCGTAGGTGCCCTGGAGGAGGCTGTCCAGCGGGCGGGGGTCGGGGCGCCAGGGGGCGAAGTGGCGGGGCTCGGGGTTGTTCTGGTGCAGCGGTACGAGGGTGGCGAGGGCGGAGAGCTTGGTGTGCTGGAGTTCGTGGACGAGGGTGGCGGCGAGGTGGGCCGGGGTGGCGGGGAGGCTGCTGAGGACCGCGCCGAACGCCTCGCGCCGGGTGCCGCTGTACTGGGCCGCGCCCGGTCCGGTGGGTGCGGGGCCCGCGCCGGGCGGTGGCCGGAGCGGGACGAGGCAGCGCAGCAGGGTGGCCGTCTCGGTGAGGCGGTGGGGGCCGCCGGTGCGGAGCAGGGGGGCGGCCGCGGTCCAGTACCGGGCCCAGGTCTTGCGTTCCGGGTCGTCGACGGGGGTGGCGGCTCGCGGCCCGTACGGTCCGGGGCCGCTGGTGTCGCCGCGGCAGGGGTCGGTGTCGTCCAGGGGTACGGGGCCGAGGCCGGGGGGTGCGGCGGGCAGCGGGAGGACCGGAAGCCAGCGAGGGTCGGCGGAGCAGAGCGAGCCGTCGGGCTGGACGTGGGCGGCGAGCGGTCCGCCGGCCGCCCCGCGCAGGGTCAGCCGGCCGTCGCGGTGGGTGGCGGTGACCGTCGTGGTGGTGGCGGGTGCGGTGCGCAGGGCGCCGAGGGCGGGCAGGGCCAGCAGTCCGCGGTGGGCGGTGAGGCGGGTGGTGAAGGGGAGGCCGGCGCGGATCGCGGCCGCGGCGGCGAGCGCGCTCAGGTGGTCCAGGCCGGCGCGGAGTCCGGGCCCGGGGCGGGTGGTGGGGCCGATGAGCCCGCGCAGGCAGCGGCGGGCCCAGGGGCCGACGAGCGGGTGGAGCAGGGTGGCGCGTACGGCGGTCCGGTCGGCGTGTTCGGCGGCTTCCAGCAGGGCCCAGTCCCGGTGCAGCCGGTCCAGGGACCGGGGCGGGCAGCGGGTGGCGGGGGCGGCCCCGGCGGCGTCGAGCAGGGCCCGCAGCAGCAGGAGCCTGCGGGTGTCCTGGTCGCGCACGAGGACGTCCAGGGTGTCGGCGGCGCCTTCGGTGCGGCCGAGTTCGCGGAGCATGCGGTCCGGGAGCGGGCCGGTCGGCGGCGGGGTCACCGGCGGGCTCCCTCGGTCGCCGCGGCCAGCCGGGCGGCGATGTGGCGCACCAGCCGGGCGAGGTCCGGGCAGTAGACGGAGGGGTTGGCGAAGCCGTTGTCCGCGCGGTAGCGGTGGGCGTAGTGGCCGCCGCCGCAGACGGTGAGCAGCGGGCAGGCGCGGCAGGTCGCGGCGAGTGCGGCGGCGCCCGCCCGGCGGGCGGTGACGCCGGGGTGGCGAAGGGCGTCGTCGAAGCTGTGCCGGAAGACGTCGAGGCCGGTGGCGGCGGCCGTGTCGTAGGCGGACTTGAGGGAGTCGACCTGCTCGATCGTGCCGTCCGTCTCGACGACGATCGCGTCCACGGGGTCGAGGCCGAGCGATTCGGTGGCGCCGGGCAGCCCGAGCAGCAGGGCGAGGCACTCCTCGAAGAGCCGGACGCGGGTCTCCCGCCGTCCGCCGTGCCACCAGCGGTCGAAGACGGCGGTGAGCCAGTCGCCGTACGGGGTGGGGCGGCCGGGGCCGGTGTGCGGCAGGCCCGGCGGCGGTGCGGTCCAGTTGCCGTGCGGCAGCAGCAGGTCCAGGGCCGGTGGGCGCAGTTCGAGCAGTGACGTGTAGACCTCGGCCGGGTCGGTGTCCGGGTCGACGACCGTGAGGATGCCCGCGTACGCCTCGGGGTGCCGGTCGGCCAGAAGCCGGGCGGCGCGTACCGCGGCGGGCCAGGAGGGGCGTCCGGCGCGGTCGGTGCGCAGGCGGTTGTGGGCGGGGAGCCCGCCGTCGAGGCTGATGCCGACGCGGACGCCGTGCCGGGCGAGGGTGGCGGCGCGGCGCCCGGTGAGCAGGGTGGCGTTGGTCTGGACGGTGGTGCGTACGGTGCAGTCCGCGGGGGTCAGGTCCCGTACGCGGTCGGCGAAGGCGGCCAGCCGGGCGGCGCCGGCGAGCAGCGGTTCGCCGCCGTGGAGGACGAGCGCGAGGTGGCGGGTGCCGTGGGTCGCGGCGTGTTCCGCGATGCGGTGGGCGGTGCGGTCGAGGACGGCCGGGGAGGCGGCGGCCGGGCGGTCGCGCCAGGTGCGGTCGGGGCCCTCGTAGAGGTAGCAGTAGCGGCAGGCGAGGTTGCAGCGGCCGTGCACCTTGACGATGAACTGCCCGAAGGCGGCGGTCCGGGGCGGCAGGGGGTGCGGGGGGTGCGGCCTCAGAACGCGTTGGTGAAGCCCCACAGCATCTCCTGCGGCTCCTCGGCCCGGGCGTGGAGGTCCGCGACGACCTCGGCCAGCACCGGGTGGTCCAGTGTGCGCAGCGCGGCCAGGTCGAGCCCCAGCAGGTCCGGCAGCGCGTCCGGAGCCTCGGCCGTCGTGCCGTCGGGTGCGCCCGTGGGCGCCGTCTCGCTCATCGTCGTTCTCCCCGTTTCCCCGTTGCTTCCCGTTGCCCGCTGTTTCCCGTTGTCCGCTGTTTCCCGTCGGCCGTCCCCGTGGCGGGTCCACGGTTCCCGGTGTCGTGCCGGCCGGCTCAGCGTTCCAGCTCCGTGAGCCGCTCGGTGGTGGCCTCACCCGCCGCGCCGCCGCCGTCCGGCAGTGCGCTCCATTGCCGGCGGGCCGCCCGGTAGGCGTCCCGCGCGGCCCGGGGGCGTCCGGCTCTCTCGTAGGTCATACCCCGCCAGTGGTTGGCCGTAGCACTCAACTCGAATGCTTCTTCGAGGAGTTGGCCGCTGTCCGGTTCCACCTGGGCCGCTCCGGCCGCTTCCGCGGCGCTGCGGAAGGCCTCGGCCGCCTCGTCGAGCCGGGCCGGCCGGTCCAGCACCCGGGCGGCTTCGAGGTGGGCCCGGCCCAGCTCCAGCCAGCAGCGCGCTCCGGTGAGCGGCTCGGCCGCCTCGCGGGCCGCGAGGCCGAAGAGGTGCTCGGCCTCGCGGAGGTCGACCCGGTCCTCGGTGGCCCGGTGACGCAGCATCAGCCCGCTGCCCAGCATCAGCAGCCGCTCGGCCAGGTGTTCGCCGCCGGCCGCGGTCTCGGTGCGGCAGTCGCGCAGCACCCGGATCGCGGTGCCGATGTGCGGACGTCCGTCCGGCAGGGCGGCCCGGCGCAGCAGCGTGCCGCCCCATTCGGCGAGCAGGTCGGCGTGGGTCCGGGAGTCGCGGGGTACGTCCCGGACGGCGCCGGCGAACCACTCGGCGGCGGCCACGAGTTCGGCGGGGTCGCCGGTGTGCTCGTACCGCGCGACGCGGACGCGCCCGGCCCGGATGCGGAGCGCGGCGCGCGTCCGCTGTCCGCCCTCGGTGGCCAGGGCGCGGTCGACCAGGGCCGCGGCCTCGTCCGGTTCGGCGCCGGAGGCGAGCAGGGCGTCCACCAGGTCCAGCAGGACGCGGGGGGCGGCGGACGTGGTGTGCCCGGTCCCGCCCTGTTCGTACGCGGTGCGCAGGGAGCGGGCGGCCTGGGCGGCGTAGGCCCGGGACCGTTCGGTGTCGGGGGTGGCCCCGGCCAGCTCGAGCAGGGTCCGCCCGTGGGCCAGCGGCAGGGCGGCGGGGCGGCCCCCCGGGTCGGGCCAGACGTCGGCGAAGGCCTCCAGCATGCCGCAGGCGGTCTGGAGCAGCGCGGTGTCGCCGTCGAGCCGCCACTGCGCCTCCAGGGCCCGGACCCGTTCCAGGGTGAGCCGCAGGGCTTCGGCGGGGTCGAGGCCGGGGGCCGCGCAGGCGGCGGTGTACTCGCGGTCGGCGCGGCGCAGCAGCTCCAGCGCGCCGCGCCGGTCGCCGCGCCGTCGCCGGTCGTCGGCGGCGGCGTGCAGCACCTCGGCGAGGACGGCGCGTTCGCGTGGGGCGGCGGGGGGCGCGGCGGCCCGTTCGGCGGCGTGCTCGGCCTCGCGCAGCAGTTCGGCGTCGCCCCGGACCTCCCAGAGCCGCAGCAGGGCATGGGCGTACTGGGCCCACAGCCCCGGGGTGCCGCCCGGCCGCTCCTCGCGTTCGGTGGCACCGCGCAGCAGCTGCACGGCGTCGATGAGGTTCTGCACCATGCCGTCCGTCTCGAACCGCAGCAGCCGGGCGCGGGCGCCGTCCACCGCCGTGGCGGCGGACCGGTCGGGGGCCGGGAGGTCGCCGGGCCCGGTGCGCGTGACGAACTCCTCGGGCAGCGGCATGAAGCGTTCCAGTACCCGGACGGCGACCTCGGCGAAGGGGTGCGGGACCTGCGGCGCGTCCTTCTCCGGGTCGCTCTCGTCCGTCCCCCGGGTCCCGGGGAGGGCGGTGGGGGGCACCGTCGGGTGTCTGCCCTCGCCGAGCTGGGCGAGGGCCAGGGCCGGGAAGTTCGGCCCGCCCCGTCCGAAGCGCTGCTCGATGTACTGGGAGCAGTGCTTGAGTACGAGCAGGGCGTCGTCGCGGCCCAGCGAGCCGAGCAGCGCCTCCTGGACGCCGGGGACGAAGGCGTACCACTGGTCGTCGTACGCGCCGCCGGTGCCGGTGCGGGTCAGCAGGCCGCTCAGCAGCACTTCGGCGAGCTCGGAGGGGCCGGAGTGGGGCAGCATCGTGCGCTGCACCAGTTGCATCACGGGCAGGTGGAGCGGGGCCGCCGCGAGGTGGACGGCGAGTTGTCCGGCGGTGGGCGAGGCCGTCGCGCGGAAGCGGCTGACCAGCTGGAGCGAGGAGAGCTCACCGCCGGTGCGCTGCGCCGCGGCGGGCGGCTGGTCGGCCCGTACCCAGCCGACGGCGCCGAAGGTGCGCCCGGCTCCGGTGCCGGAGAGCAGCCGCGCCCAGGCCGCCAGGGCCCCTTCGGCCGGTGGGAGCACGGGGACGGCGAGGGCTCCGGGGTGCACGGCCGGGCCGGTGCCCGGCTGTTCCACGACCTTCAGTACGGCGGCTCCGCCGGGTCCCTCGCCCCGACAGAGCGCGCCGCGGGTGACCGGGAGGCGGGTGCGGGCCCACATCCGCTGCGGGAGCGGCTGGAGGACGGCGGCCGGCGCCTGGGCGGCGAGGTGGTGGAGCAGGCGGTGGGCCCGTCCGCTGTGCCAGAGCGGTCCGGCGCAGTCGCTGACCAGTACGGTGACGCGACGGCCGGTCGGGTCGCTCAGCCGGTCCGCGGAGTGCAGGGGCGCGGCGGCCGGGTCGGGGCTGCGGCTCACCGCGGCGGCGCCGTCGGGCCCCTGGTGCAGGTAGCGTGCCCGGACGTCCCGGAAGGCGCCCAACTGGCTGAATATCTGCCGCAGTTCGTCGAACATCCGGCGCCACACGAGCATCGAGGAGGAGGCGTCCATGACGCACTGGAGGATCGCCTCGCCGCGGGCCTCGCCGCGGAACACCGGGATGATCAGTCCGCCCGCGCGGGCGCTGAGCTCGGCGGTCGCCGTCTCGTCGAGGGTGCGGCGCATCGGCGGCGCCGCGGGACGGTAGCGCTGCAACGGCCGCAGTGCCCGCTGGAGTTCGAGCGGGGCGGGGAGCGCCGGGGCGGCCGGCACCCCGAAGGCGAGGGCGGCCGTGCGCACCGTTCCGTCCCGGGGGCCCGCCCCGGTCCGGGGGGCGGAGTGCGGTACGGGGTGGAGGGCGATCGGGTCCGCGTCACCGCGGGCGGCTGCGGGCGGGCGGGGCGGGTCGCCGGCCGCCGGAGGCGGGGGCGGGGGCTGCGGGTCGGCCGGGGGCCGTCGCGGGGCCGGGTCCGGGGCCGGGGCGCCGACGGGCTGGGTATCCGTCCGCGCCCCGTCGTCGTCCGTCCCCGGCGGGGGTGCGGCCGGGTGGCGGGCCCAGCGGGCCAGCCAGAGGGCGTCGCGCAGCTGCTCGACGTCGGGGTCGAGCCCGGCCTCGCGCAGCCGTGCCACGAACGCGGGGTAGCGCCCGGCGTCCTCGCCGCCGCGTGATTCGGGTGGGCCGGCCGGCCCGGCGCCCGTCATCGGCCCGTCACCTCGGCCGGTCGAGTCGCTGGATGAGCAGGTCGGCGAGGCGGTCGCGACCGGCCGGGGCCGCCGCGTCGGTGAGGTAGATCGCGTTCAGCAGCTGGTCGGTGGCGAGGAGTTCGCTGCGCGA
Source organism: Streptomyces sp. NPDC056347 (assembly GCF_042262625.1). Classification (NCBI taxonomy): domain Bacteria; kingdom Bacillati; phylum Actinomycetota; class Actinomycetes; order Kitasatosporales; family Streptomycetaceae; genus Streptomyces; species Streptomyces sp. NPDC056347. The sequence goes on from NZ_JBHJQP010000084.1 coordinate 23,440, forward strand.
GCGTTCCAGGAAGCGGGCGATCAGCTCGTCCCCGTCGCGCGCCGCGTCGTCGCCGAGGTGGGCGCGTACGAAGGTCGCCAGGCGCTGGTGGTCGGGGCGGCCGAGCTCCAGGTGGATGCAGCGGCGCATCAGCGGGGCCGGGAAGTCCCGCTCGCCGTTGCTGGTGAGGACGGTGAACGGGAAGGCGGTGCACCGGACCCGGCCGTCGCGCACCGTGACCTTCTTGCCGTCGTCGTCCAGGACCAGGGCCTCGCCGTCGGGCAGCCGGTCGGCGATCCGCTCCAGCTCGGGAATCCGGAACTCGCCCTCCTCCAGCACGTTCAGCAGGTCGTTCGGCAGATCGATGTCGCTCTTGTCGAGTTCGTCGATGAGGAGCACCCGGGGCCGGTCCGAGGGGAGCAGCGCGGTGCCGAGCGGCCCGAGCCGGATGTAGCTGCCGACGGCCTCGGCGGCCGTGTCGCCGCCCGCGCCGCTGTGCGCGGCGATCTGGACGTCCTGGAGGCGGGCGATCGCGTCGTAGTGGTAGAGCCCGTCGAGCAGGGTGGTGCGGCTGACGACGGGCCAGCGCAGGACCCGGCCGAGGCCGAGTTCATGGGCGACGGAGTGGGCCAGGGTGCTCTTTCCGGCGCCGGGGACTCCGGTGACCAGGAGCGGGCGCCGCAGATAGAGCGCGGCGTTGATCATTTCGAGCTCCTCGGCGCCCGGCCGGTGGAGTTCGGCGATGTGCCGGTGTCCGCCGAGCCTGCGGTCGGCGGAGCCGTCCCCGTCCCCGTCCCCGCCGGTGTCCGCCGCCCGGGCCGCGAAGTCCCGCCAGGGCGGCGGTGGGGGCAACTGCCCTATTCCGTCGTGCGGTTCGCCGGCCCCTCGGTAGATGAGCCACTCGCTGGGTTCACTCATGTCGGGTTCCTCGTCCTCGTTCGGGGAGATCACGGCGCCTGCAGGAAGAGGCCGGGGGCGGTCGGCCGAGGGGGCCCGTAGAGCAGGGCGATGCCTTCCGACCAGTAGGTGTCGGTGCGGCCCTCGCGCACCCCTCTGCGCAGCGCTTGGACGCGCTGCGGGAGCCGGGCGGCGCTCTCGGCGCCGTCGACCGTGTCGACCACCCGGAGGTGGAACTCGGCGCAGGCGGCGGCCCGTTCGTCCCTCGGGCGCCGCCACAGAGCCACCCCGTACCCGGCGGTGAGCAGCCGGACGAGCCAGTCGAGCCCCCGGGCGTCGTCCCGGCCGCCGTACCGGCAGAGCACCGGTACGGTCCGGTGCTCCAGCCCCCGCAGCTCGGCGGTCGGCGGTACGGGGACGCGCAGGCCGTCGTCGCAGTCGAGGACCGCGGCACGGGCCGGACCGGTGTGGACGCGGTCCCAGCGGGCCGCGCGCTCCTCGGCGTACGTCTCGTGCCCCTCGTACGTTCCGTACGCGCCGGACTCCTCCGGGTCCGGCTCCGGGCAGCGGGCGACGACCGGCCGCTGGACGCCGAGCGGGCGGCCGTCCCCGGGCAGCTCCCACCGGTCCACCTCCAGGTCGAGCAGCGCCGGGCCCGTCACGACCTGGAGGATCGCGGGGTCGCCCGGCTCGTCGCACATGCGGAACGCCTTGCCGAGCGGGGCGGCGAGCCGGGCCGGGAGTTCGTCGAGGCGGGTGCCCCGGTGGTTCTCCGCCACCGGGAGGTCCTCGTCGTGGGGGCGGGCGACGACGCGCCAGTCATAGCGGTCCGGTTCCCAGGCGCGGGCCTCCAGGTGCAGCGCGACGACCGCGGGCGCGGGAGGCCGGACCGGCGCGGGGTCCGGGGCGGCGGCCGGGGCCCGGTGGCACGCGTCCTGCTCGCGCAGCCGGGCCAGCTCGCCCCGGAACGGCCGGCGCAGCCCGCCGGCGGTCTTCTCCACCCAGTCCCACAGGGCGTCCTCGGCGAGCTTGGTGGACGGCAGGACGTAGGGGCGTTCGGCGGTGGCGGCGGCCACGCAGTAGCGCAGCACCCGCTCCAGTGCCTCGTCCCCCCTGCGGGCGTCGTGGAGGACGCCGAGCCCGTCGCGCCAGCCGCGCGGGGCCGGGACGCCGAAGGCGCGGTGCGTGTACCCCAGGCCCTTGAGCAGGTCGAGCAGGCCGCGGGTGCTGACCGGGGGCGGGAGCGTGGCGAGCCGCCCCAGCAGGTCGGCGCGCTGCTGCGGGGTGAGCGCCGGACCGGCCGACGCGCCCAGCTCCCACTGGACGTCCGCCCAGGTCTCCCGGGCGTCGAGGGGGCTGTTGTGCCGGTCGGCGTGGTAGCGGTCGTGGGCGTGGAACACGGCCTGGTACAGGTCGTCCGGCTCGGCCGTGACCGCCCGCTCCGGCACCGGCAGCGTGCGCAGCCGCTCCACCCCGATCGCCGTACCGCCGTCCGTGTCGGTGGCGCGGGACTTGAGTACGCCGACGACCTCGCCGCGCGCCAGGTCGACCAGGGGCCCACCGGACATGCCGGGGTACAGCTGGCTCGCCTCGATCAGCACCTGGGCATCGCCCTCGGACCCGTCGTCCAGGGTGCCGACCACCCGGCACTCCCGGCCGAGCCGCCGGGGCTCCCCGGCGCCGCCGTCCGCCCAGCCCGCGAAGTAGTACGTGCCGCGCCGCAGGCCGGTGGAGCGCTCGCTGACGTACACGCAGGGGTGCTCCACGGGGCGCAGCAGCTGGACGAGGGCGAGGTCGGGCGAGGGCCAGCCGCCGGTGCCGGGCCGCTCCTCGGGCAGGGCGGCCCGGACGGCGCCCTCGACCCGGACGGCCTCGCCGCGCGCGGTCCGGTACACCACGTCCACCTGACGCCCCCTCCCCTCCCCCGCGACATGTGCGCACGTGAGGACCCAGCTCGGGGCGACGAAGAAGCCGCTCCCCAGGAAGTCGCCGTGCGGCCCTTCCGGGTCATACCCGGGCCCTGCCCGGTGGATGCGCACCGTGGCGTCCCGCACGAGGCTCGTCAGCGCGGATTCGGCGTCTTCCCCGTCCTGCCACGCGCCCCCGTCCCGCGGGGGTGTCACGATCCGCTTCCGCCGTCCGCCCCGGTGCGACCCGTGTGCGCCGGTGCACCGGCGGACGCTCCGTCGCCCGGTGCGGGCGGGTCCGGGGGCGGCGGGCCGCCGTTCCAGGTCAGGGTGACCTTGAGGGAGCCCTTGGCCTCGCCGTCCGCGAGGAGCCCGACGACCTTGCCCGCCTTCGCGGTGAGCTCGATGCCGAACTCGACGCTGACCGTGTCGGGCCGTACCGACCTGAGCGGCCCGGCCAGCGAGCGGGCGACGCTGGTCACGACGGAGTGCAGGTCCTCGACCCGGGCCTGCACCCGGTCGGCGACGTTCCCGGCGCCGATGTCCGAGAAGGACGGGCCCGGTCCGGGCCGCGCCAGCTCCTGGGCGTCGGAGATCCGTGCCCAGACCTCCGTACCGTCGGGCATCTCGATCCGCGTGATACGGGCACCACCGTCGGCCATGAAACCCCCCGTTCCCCAACTACCCGCAGGTTAACGGTAGTTACCCATCGGCGCGAGGTGTGCGGCGCGGGACGCGGGGGTGCTCACGACCGGTTCTTGGCGGTGGCGCGGGAGGCACGGGCCGCGGCTCCGGAGGGCTGCCACCAGGCATTAGGCTGGTCGGCATGTACTTCACCGACCGTGGCATCGAGGAGCTGGAGAAGCGCCGGGGCGAGGAGGAGGTCACTTTCGAGTGGCTCGCCGAGCAGCTCCGTACGTTCGTCGACCTCAATCCCGACTTCGAGGTGCCGGTCGAGCGCCTCGCGACCTGGCTGGCCCGCCTCGACGACGAGGACGACGAGTAGGTCCCCTCAGGGGGTTCCGGCGGCCTCCTCGGCGGCCCTGAGCCGGTCGTAGGCCAGGCCGAGCGCCCCGTGCGCCAGCAGCAGCGCGCCCGCCAGCGCCCAGCCGCCGCCGCGCCGGAACCCGAGAAGGACCAGCGGGAGCCCGGCGGCGAGCTGGGCGGCGGCCAGCGCGCGGGCCCGGGGGCCGCGGACCCAGGGCCCGAGGCGGCCGCTCTCGACCGCGTCCAGCTCGGCCCGTACCGCCCGCCGCCAGCCGGTCCAGACGAGCGCCTCCGACTCGGGCCGCTCGTCGGCCATCGCGTAGAGCCGCTCGCCGGGGGTGTCCGGGTCGAGGCCGGGCGGCAGCACCAGCCCGATCCGGGTCAGCACGGCGACCAGCCCGCGCAGCCGGATGCGGGCGTCGGCGTCCGCGTCCGGCCGGGTCAGCTCCTCGAGCGCCTGGACGTCCAGCACGGGATCGAGGCCGAGGCGGTCGGCGAAGGTCCGCATCGCCTCGTCCTCACCGGCCGGGGTGCCGTCGGCGAGCCAGACGTAGCCGACCGGGCGGCGGAATCCCGTCGCGAGGGTGTACCCGGCCCGGTCGCCGTCCCACCACAGGGCGAGTACCGACCAGGCCGAGCCGACCGCGAGCGCTGTCGCCCATCCGGCCACCACCCGGTCGACCGGCTCCACGTCCGCGGCCCCGCCGGCGCCCGTGTCCCCCGCACCGCCGCCCTGCCAGGGCTTCCCCTCGGGGACCAGGACGGACCAGCCGTCACCGGCGGGGGCGAGCAGCATCCGCTCGCGCAGCAGATGGGCCACCGGGCGTACGGCCCCCGGATCGGCCCGGCACAGCAGCAGCGCCCCCGCGGGGGATGTCGCGTTCATGCCTCACACGCTAGGGCACCGTGTCCGTGTTCGACACCATTTGCCCCTCTGTCGCCCGTACAGCACCCTGTCCGCGGACCACATACGGACCCGACGGACCCCGAAGGACCCCCGACGGGCCCCCGGCAGCCCCGGACGAACCCCTGACAGGATCCGCCGGGCCTTGACTTCCGCATGGCGCGATATATCGTGTTCAACAAGAGACGCGATATGTTGCGTCATTCCGTGTTCCCGGGAGGTCAGATCCATGCCTGTGTCGACCTGGGCCGTCGCCGAGCCCCAGAAGCTGACCTTCGACGGCCCCGTGACGTCGCTCGACGTACGCGTCGTCGGCGGCACGGTCAACGTGGTGGGCACCGACGAGCCGACCGCCCGGCTGGAGGTCACCTCGATCGAGGGGCCGCCGCTGATCGTGACCCAGGAGGACGGGGCGCTCACGGTCGCCTACGAGGATCTGCCCTGGCAGGACTTCCTCAAGTGGTTCGACGGCAGGGCCCGGCAGCGCAGCGCGGTCGTCTCGCTCGCCGTACCGGCCGGATCGGCGGTGAAGGTCGGGGTGGTCGGCGCGGGGGCCGTCGTCTCCGGCATCCGCGGCCGGACCGACGTACGGGGCGTCACCGGCGACACCACGCTCGTCGGGCTCGGCGGTCCGGTCCAGGCCGACACGGTCTCCGGGAGCGTCGAGGCCCAGTCGGTCGCGGGCGAGCTGCGCTTCCACTCGGTCTCCGGCGATCTGACCGTGGTCGAGGGCGCCGGGGCCGCCGTGAAGGCCGAGTCGGTCAGCGGGAACATGGTCCTCGACCTGGACCCGACCGGGCAGCCCACCGACATCCGGCTGACCACGGTCTCCGGCGAGATCGCCATCCGGCTGCCGCACCCGGCGGACGCGACGGTCGAGGCCAACACCGCGAGCGGTTCCGTCTCCAACGGCTTCGAGGACCTGCGGGTCAGCGGCCAGTGGGGGACGAAGAAGATCACCGGCACGCTCGGCGCCGGGACCGGGAAGCTGCGCGCGACGACCGTATCGGGTGCGATCGCCCTGCTCCGCCGCCCGCCCGCCGAGGACGGCCCGTACGATGCCGAGCCGACCGGAAAGGTGCTCTGACATGCCTCCCGTATTCGCCCACGGCCGCCTCCGCCTCTACCTGCTGAAACTGCTCGACGAGGCCCCCCGCCACGGCTACGAGGTGATCCGGCTCCTGGAGGAGCGCTTCCAGGGGCTGTACGCCCCCTCGGCGGGCACGGTCTACCCGCGCCTGGCGAAGCTGGAGGCCGAGGGGCTCGTCACGCACGCCACCGAGGGCGGCCGCAAGGTCTACTCGATCACCGACGCGGGCCGCGAGGAGCTGGCCGGCCGCACCGGCGAGCTGGCCGATCTGGAGCTGGAGATCCGCGAGTCGGTCTCCGAACTGGCCGCCGAGATACGGGACGACGTGCGCGGCGCCGCAGGCAAGCTGCGCAGCGAGATGCGGGCGGCGGCGGACGAGACCCGGCACACCCCCTCCTCCGGCCGCAAGAGCCCCCGGGAGACCCCCTTCGGCGACTTCGGGGACCTCACCGACACCGAGGCGTGGCGCGCGGCGAAGGAGGAGCTGCGCAAGGCCAAGCAGGAGTGGAAGGAGCAGGCCCGCCGGGCGAAGGACGAGTCCCGCCGCGCCCGCGAGGAGGCCCAGGAGGCCCGCCGCCAGGCCAAGGAGGCCCAGGAGCGGGCGCGCGAGCAGATGCAGAACGCGGCCCGCCAGGTCCAGGAGCACTTCGCGCGCGGCGACTGGCCCGCGGGGATACGGGACGGACTCGCCGAGATCACCGGCCAGCTGGGCGGCCTCGCCCGGACCGGCGGCCGGCCCTCGTACACCAAGCCGGCCCCCGCGGGGGCCGACCCCGACTGGGGCCGGGACACCCCCGGCACCGGCGACCCGGCCCGCGACCTGGACCGGCTGCTGGACCGCTTCCGCGACGACATCCGCGACGCGGCCCGGGACCGGGGGGTCACCGAGGAGCAGCTGGCCCAGGCCCGGGGGCATCTGTCGACGGCGGCGGCCCGTATCGACGCGCTGCTGCGCGGCGCCGGGAAGGCCGCCGACGAGGACTGACGCCCCTGTCCCGGCCGCTGTCACGGCGCGGTGGCCCCGAGCCCGGCCGCCCTCACCGTGACACGGGCTCCGGCCCGGCCGACGTCACCGCGGCGCGGACCGGGTCCCGGCCGGTGTCACCGCGCCCCCGGCCCCGTCCCGGCCGACGTCACCGCGACCCCGTCCCGGTCACCGTCACCGTGACGCGTGTCCCCGGGCGGGCCCGGAGCCGGACCTCTAGCCCGTGCCTGCGGATGCTGGCACGGCCCTCGACCGCGACCCGCCACCGCCCGGCCGTCGGCGGCAGCGAGATCTCCGTGCTGCCGCCCCGGCCCGCGGTGTACGCCAGCCGGTAGACGCGCGCCACGTCGTCGTAGGTGTCGGAGCGGACGGTTCCGGCGACGGCGGGGGCGTACGGGGTGGCGGTCCGCTCCTTGTTGGCGGCGAAGTCCCCGTTCTCGTCCAGGGCGCAGTAGCCGCCGCCGTAGCACCACACCCAGCCCGCCCAGCCCGAGCTGTAGCGGCTCAGGGAGGCCATCGCGTCCCGGAAGAAGCGGCCCATCTGCGGGAGCTTGTTGTTCAGCGGGCCCCATTCGCCGACGACGACGGGGATCTTCTGCTGCTTCGGGTACGCGGTGACGGCGGCCTCGTACGACTCGATCCAGCCGGCCGCCGGGTCGTAGTCGGCGCCGGCCTCCATCGCGGTGTTGTAGAAGTGCGGGGCGTAGACGGTGCGGTGGTCCTTGATCGTGCCCAGCCCGGTGGGCACGCCCTCGCCGACGATGGGGGTGGGTTCGACGAACAGCCAGTTGTCGCGGTCGGCCGAACGGACCGCGCGGGCCAGCCGGTTGTACATCGGGGTGATCTGCCGGGCCTCGATGCGGCGGGCGGCCGTCGCCAGGTCCTCGCCCTCGCGCAGCTCCCCCATCGGCTCGTTGATCAGGTCGTAGCCGAGGACGGCGGGGTGGTGCCCGAAGCGCTCGGCCACGACCTGCCACATCCGGGCCTGGGCGCGCTGGAGGTCGGCGTCCTGGTAGAGGTGGGTGAAGGCGCGCTGCACGGCCGGCTCGAAGTACCCCGCGAACCAGTCCTCGGGGTGCGGGGTGAAGGGCAGGCCGTCGGTGCGGGTCGCCCAGGCCGGGATGCCCCGGGAGCCGAACGCCGGTCCGAACACGTCCTGGTGGGCGTCGAGCAGCACCTGGATGTCGTACTTCTGCGCCCAGTCCAGGATGCGGCCGATCCGGCGCAGGTACTCCGCGCTGTAGTGGCCCCGGCGCGGTTCCAGGTCGTCCCAGAAGAAGAGCACCCGGGCGAAGTTGAAGCCCTTGGCCCGCAGATCGCGGAAGTGCTTCTCGGTGATGGCGGACAGCGCCTGGTCACCGCTGTTCGCCTTGTCCGCGACGCTCCATCCGCGCAGGGTGAGCGTCCGGCCCCGGTCGTCGGTGAGCCGGGGAATTCCGGCCCGTTCCGACGGGGCCGACGGGGCCTGCGGTGCTGGTCGTGCCGGTGGTGCGGGGCGTGCGTCGGCGGCGGGGGCCAGGGCCCCCGCCGCGAGCACGAACGTCGTGATGATCGAGGTGACGGCACTGGCCGTCCGTATCCGCGTCCGCTTCAGCATGGCGCAGATCAGAGCACCTCACCGATCACACCTCAAGAGCAGGTGAGCACAATCTTGCCGAAGTGGTCGCCCGCCGCCAGCCGCTCGAAGCCCTCGCGGGCCCGGTCCAGCGGCAGCACCTCGTCGATGACCGGCCGCACCCCGGTGGTCGCGCAGAAGGCCAGCAGGTCCTCCAGCTCGTCCTTGGTGCCCATGGTCGAACCGACGACCTTGAGCTCCAGGAAGAAGATCCGGGTCAGCTCGGCGTGGGAGGGCCGGTCGCCGCTGGTCGCGCCCGAGATGACCAGGGTGCCGCCGGGGCGCAGCGACTTCACGGAGTGGGACCAGGTGGCCGCGCCGACCGTCTCGATGACCGCGTCGACCCGCTGCGGCAGCCGCGCACCCGGCTCGAAGGCCTCGAGGGCGCCCAGCTCGACGGCGCGCTTCCGCTTGGCCGCGTCGCGGCTGGTGGCGTAGACCCGCAGTCCGGCGGCCCGGCCGAGCACGATCGCGGCGGTGGCGACCCCGCCGCCCGCCCCCTGGACGAGCACCGAGTCGCCGGGGCGCACCCCGGCGTTGGTGAAGAGCATCCGGTACGCGGTGAGCCAGGCGGTCGGCAGGCAGGCGGCCTGTTCGAAGCTGAGCTCCTTCGGCTTGGGCAGCACGTTCCAGGCGGGGACGGTGACCTGCTCGGCGAAGGTGCCCTGGTAGCGCTCGGTGAGGATGGAGCGGGGCTCCCGCGGGCCGACCCCGTGGCCGCTCTGGCCGATGACGGAGTGCAGGACGACCTCGTTGCCGTCCTGGTCGATCCCGGCCGCGTCGCAGCCCAGGATCATCGGCAGCTTGTCCTCGGCGAGGCCGACGCCGCGCAGGGACCAGAGGTCGTGGTGGTTGAGGGAGGCGGCCCGGACGGTGACGGTGGTCCAGCCGGGGCGTGCCTCGGGGGCCGGGCGTTCGCCCAGTTCGAGGCCGTCGAGGGGGCGGTCGCGGTCGATGCGGGAGGCGTAGGCGGCGAACATGGCCCCGACGATAGGCCGGGGTGCGCCGGGGCGTAACCGCCCACGGGTGTGACGCGCGCCGCGCGGGGCCGGCCTCCCGCACGGAGCCGGTCTCCCGCGCGG